>JBCCFA010000067.1:0-13276 GCA_039029975.1 Pseudomonadota bacterium | reverse complement strand
TTGTCATTGCCCTATGAGAAAGAGGGAATCGTGGTCGCGATTCTAGTCGCCACGTTTTTACTGGGCTTTTTCCTCGATTGGATAGAATTGACGCTGATTATTCTACCGCTAGTCTCTCCAGTGGTTGTTGGTCTTGGTTTCGACCCGGTGTGGTTTACGGTGTTGTTCGCTGTTTGTTTGCAAACCAGTTTTTTAACGCCACCGGTTGGTTTTGCTATTTTTTACTTGAAAGGGGCAGCGCCGGCAGGGTTGGAGGTATCGACGATTTATCGGGGTGTAGTACCTTTTGTTTTGTTGCAGCTCCTTGGCTTAGTGATCATATTTAAATTCGCCGACATTGTGACTTGGCTACCTGGTCAAGCGTATTAAACGCGCGATCAGCTAATCGTCGCACCACCGTCAATGACGAAATTTTGACCAGTGGTAAACGAACCTGCTTTGGAAGCAAGAAATACCGCCGCGCCGGCCACCTCTCTGGGCTCGCCGATGCGGCGCAGCGGATCGCCTTCCGTTCTTTCCGCCAAGATTTCAGGGTTCTCCCACAAGGCCCGCGCGAAATCGGTTTTAATTAGACCAGGCGATATTGCATTGACCCGAACGTTGTGCGGCCCGTACTCCGTGGCCAAATTCCTAACTAACTGAATGTCTGCGGCTTTAGAAATACAGTACCCACCGAGCGTGGCGTGGCCGCGTAAGCCACCGACAGAAGAAACCACAATAATCACGCCGTCTTTGCGTGCCACCATTTCTGGTAACACCATCTGTGCCAGCCAGTGATTAGATTTGATATTGACACTCAGGATTTTGTCGAAGGCGTCATCGGGCATATCTTTCATTGGCCCGAAATAGGGGTTCACGGCAGCGTTGCAAATCAATACATCGATCTGCCCAAAGGCTTCGTGCGTTTTTTCAACTAGCTGTTCGAGTTGTTCCTTATGGCTGATATTTGCTGGAATCGGTATGGCGCGATTACCTGACGAGGTATTACTCGATGCCAATGATTCGTTGATGGCATTCGCCACTGCATCACAAGCTTCCGACTTGCGGCTCGAAATCACGACGTTAGCGCCATGATTGGCTAGCTCCTCAGCCATCGCTTGGCCAATGCCTTTGGTTGAACCTGTAATCAAGGCGGTTTTGCCTGATAAATCAAATAAACCACTCACCATCTAACACACCTCACTCGTTTGTTTTTTAGGCTTAGCCCCGCATGGTTCGAAATGCCGCGCGAACTTCCGAGACAAATAATTCGGGTTGTTCGAGTGCCGCAAAATGTCCACCTCTATCTACCACATTGTAATAGCGCAAGTCGCTACACCGTTCTTCGTACCAGCGCTTTGAAGCAAGAAAAATATCTTCTGGAAAACAGCTATAAGCAAATGGAGAATCAATCGGTGCTTTTGGGCCAAGCGCATCGTTAAAGCTCTCCCAATATAATCGAGCGGAAGATGCGCCTGCGGCGGATAGCCAATAAAACATAATGTCGTCTAACATCTCATCGCGACTTACGGCATCTTCAGGATGTCCTTGATTGTCAGTCCAGGCCCAAAATTTCTCTACTATCCAGCCGGCAAGGCCGGCCGGTGAATCAACTAAACCATAACCAAGGGTTTGTGGGCGGGTGGTCTGTTGCTTTGAATAGCCGGAGTCATAATCGAGATAGTTTTGCACTGAGGTCAAGGCTTTCTTTTCTAACGCTGACAGGTCTGTCAAAACCGCTTCGCTCGGGCTAACTAAAGCCATATTAACGTGCGAGCCAATACAGTGTGCCGTCTCCGTAACCGCCATACTGTGGGTCACGGCCGATCCCCAATCGCCGCCTTGGGCAAAATACTGTTTATAGCCAAGCTCGGCCATTAATTTCCCCCAAGCGCGACCAATTCGTTCAATGCCCCAGCCGGTATTGGTTGGTTTCGCTGAAAATCCATAGCCAGGGATTGTTGGCAAGACGAGATGAAAAGCATCTCTTTCATCACCGCCAAAGGCAGCCGGATCCGTTAGCGGTTTAATGACCTTTAAGAATTCAACAATAGAACCTGGCCAACCGTGCGTCATAACCAGTGGCGCAGCAGCGCGGTGCGGAGATTCAATGTGTAAGAAATGAATATCGAGCCCATCAATCTCATTTATAAATTGTGAGTATTGATTAACCTCACTTTCGCACCGACGCCAATCGTAATCGTTCTGCCAGTACTCACACAGCGATCGAAGATAGGTTAAAGGCGTTCCTTGATTCCAGTCCTCGACTGTCGGCGCGTCAGGCCAGCGGGTATTCGCTAATCGATTTTTAAGATCGGTAAGTTGATCATCGGCGATTGATAGTGTGAATGGTTTCATAAGCTTTACTCAGCTTGCGTGCGAAATAAAAAAATCAATCCTTGCATTATTCTTACGAGGGTGCGATTCCAGTGAGCGACGTACGTGCGGAGATTTCAATCCAGTTGCCGTCGGGATCACAGATAAAGCCATAGCGGGCAACGTCGCCAAAGGAAACGGGTTTTTGTCCCAGTGTTCCGCCGCGCGCGACGATATCAGCACAGGCTTGATCAGCGTCGAATATTTGGACCGTTAAGTAACGAAAATTGGCGCAGATAAATGAATCTGTTTTTACACCGCCGTCACCAGGTTCAACAAATAGAAGCGAATCGCCGCATCGCGCGACATAGTCACCAGCTTGTTCGAACTCCATCGCGTGGACGTAGAATGCCATCAGACGATCCGGGTTAGGTGTGCTCACGGTGATGCCAAGGCGTTCAATCCCGTCCGTGCCGCGCGGTACCAAACGAACTTTCTCACCACCAGGATGCACGCCTTCCCAAACGTGGTCGGCGTCGTGCGCAATACTCAGGCGGCAATAACCGGACTTTCCTGGATCCGGCAAGGGTTTTCGATACTCGTTTATCTTGATCACTGAGTTATGCGCATCGTAACGGTGTTGGCTCCAGTGGTCGTTCAAGACGAGTTCATGATCGAATGCCAGACCGACCGTATCACTCCAGAATTGTTTGTGCGCAGAAATATCGTTGGTGAAAAGACCAATATCGAGATGTGGTTTTGCGAGTTTCATCACCTTAGCCCGGTAATACATCTAAGGCGTCGTTATCGATAGCCTGATAGGCACCACCGGTAACCATGTGCATAAAAAGCCTGTCGCCGCGTTCCGTTTGTTTCACGATGACAGTGGCTGCTATTGCGACCGCGAGAACGGCAAAACTGTAATGGCGATAATCCGCCATTAAATTGTCAAACGAATAATCTTTCACACCGTTCGCGAGCAGTTCATCGTGGTAGAGATGCAGGAGTTCCTGTTCGTTGGCGCGGCGGGTTTCACGATCAAATGCGCCGCCGAGAAAGTAGGCAACATCCATGCCTGTGCCCAGATAGTTACTAGTCTGCCAATCCACGACCGCCACCCGTTCGCCGCCAAAAAGCATATTGTCGGCTCGAAAATCATTATGTGAGAAACATTTTGGTTCGGATCGGGCTGCGTTCCACGCTGCATGGTGTCGAATGTATTTGTCGCACACCTTGATCACCGCTGGATCCATTTTATGGGCGTAGGTTTTTTCAAAATGTGCCCAGGAAGATTCCATCAGTTCGGTGGTATAAAAACCTTGTGCACCTTCCGGCACATAAAGCCAATCTTGATTCATGAGCTCAGTATCATTCCAAAACGCGGCGTGCAGTTTTGCGGCTTCCTGCAGGGCTAGCTTTGCATCGTTTATGCTCATACCGCTCATTTGATCGCCGGCTGTTGCCGGCGCCATGTCTTCAAGCAGAAGCACAAAATTGCCAGGTTCGTCTATTTCGGCAACGTAGACGGCCGGTGTGTGAATTTTCGCGCGATGAGCGAGTTCCTGGTAGAACATTACCTCGGAGCGGTAAAAACCCATCTCCTTGCCGGTGGTTGCGGCGACATCATTATCGGACGGAAATTTACCAACCAGTGTGGTCGGTGCGTTGGCGGGCGGCGATCCATGGTACTTCAAGAAGAAGCGTCGCGTTTCCCCTAACTGCCCGGTCCCGACTTGCTCTATTTCAAAGGACTCAACTTGGGCGTCGATTTGGCAATTGTTTAACGCCGCAGTCAGCCAGTCATTCGTCACCGTAGTTGGCGTGACGATATCCAATCCTTCCCCCATGGATGCTCCCCAATAGTGCCGGCCTCTTGTGATAAGCGGGCGCCAGTCTTTTGCGATTAAATTTATTGTTGACGGTGTTACCGCAAGAGATGATACCAGTGCGGAATTAATTTCACACGGAAATAGCAGAAGGCAGATTATTAGGAGGCGATGGTGGCAACACGCTAATTGGAGTGCGTTATTGGCTTGCGGTCAGGGGTTGCGGATTGTCTTCCCGCGTAAATACTAGCTCGCTCGGCCGGGAAATGTTTCGGACGACGGATCGGCTGTGATCACTTGCTCGGGAAACAGAGACATTGCAGGTACTGGCCGAGTGAGGCCTTTCAACCATAAGTCAGTAAGATTGAAGTGATATGTAGGATTCTCTAACGCTTCCCATGTCGCGACATCGACTAGAATTTCTCCGGGGCGAGCTTGGCTCTCAAGGCGAGATGCTAGGTTTACCCGATGTCCGATAACGCTGAAAGAACGACGTCTGTCACCGCCAAGAATACCAACAGCGACTTGTCCACTGGCAATGCCAACCCCCAAGCCCATCAAGGGATCGCTGTGGACGCTAGCGGTTTTGACGCCATCGGCGATTTCAGCGACAGCTTGAATCATATCAATCCCCGCGTTAATGGCCGCCGCTTTATAGTTACCGGAATCATTCAAGCCGAAAACCGCCATTACGGCGTCGCCGATAATCTTATCAATCAAGCCATTGTGCTCGGCGACCGGCTTAATCATGGCACCTAGGAATTGGTTCAATAGAGGAAAGATATCAACGGTACTATTGGCGTCGCAAAAACCCGTGAAACCACGAAGGTCGGCAAACAACACCGCGACTTCCCGACGCTCTCCTTGCTTTTCTATCGAGTCCAAACCTGCGGCGACTCGCTTGCGCATTTCTTTCCCTAGATATTTATCGAGCAGGGCGTCTTGGCGTTTATCTTCTTTGAAATCTACCGAATGAATCGTGCCGTTTTTAGGCACGGCATTCGGGTCCGAAAAAACAACCCAGTTGATACCGTTTTGGCGGGCAATCGTTAATGGCAGTACGCGTTGTGCGTCTATTTGCACGTTAGGTAGTTGCAGAAACTCGGTGTCTTCTAGCGGTAGAACACCATGCAGATACGACATGTCATCAAGCGCCTGTGCACCTATTTCGAGATGGTCAACGCCGTAGGCGGCAAGCTGACCTTCCTTCGCTACCAGCACGCCATCGTCGTTAATGCCTAGGCAGGCGCCACGTTGCTTGGACAGAATCGCAGCGGCCAACTGGGTTAAATAGGTGTTTGATGAGTCTGCCATAGTAAATAGTAAAAATTGAGCGAGCACAGCCCGCACTCAGTGCGGCCGAACGGGTCGCTTAAGTATAGGCCGCGTCCCGAGGGGATGGTGGCTGTGGTATGGCGAAATTGTTAAAGACAGCACATTTTGTGGCGAAAGTCGTAGCAATGACGTTTGCCACCTTGCCTGGGCACGTTTTAACACTCTATTACATACTGAGTGCGGGGATTTGCGTCAGTACCATGCGGTTACGCCGTCCGCAGCCATAATGTATTGGCCAATTCGAGCGCTGGTGTGCGCGAGAACTGGTAAACACAGGCTTCGGTCCGGATTGGGCCATAGCATTTCGCAGCAATGCCCAAAGACGGCGGTGAAAAGCATATGCAAGAGGACATAACGATTAAGCAGAGTCGCTTCAAAAGCGAAAAACAGCTGCTCGGTTTGTATAAGCAAGCTGAAGTAGCTTTGGTTGCGTCGATTTTTTGTGCCGCAATTCTGGCTTACATTTTGAGCGATGTTGTGGCCTTAGATCGGCTCGTTTTGTGGGGGCAAATTGTTGGCGGGGTCGCGATGCTTCGCTACATTGCGATTTACGCTTTCCGCAACAACACCGCGACTGAACAAACCGCCGGCAGTTGGTATTTCGTCTTTGTCGTTACCTTGGCACTTTCTGGGCTCTCATGGGGCGTTGCGCCACTGTTGTTCGCACCAACTATCGGTACGATTTATGGCGCTATCGCAATTCTAATTATTATGGGCTTAGTGTCTGGCGCTGCTGCTGCGTTTGCCGGCGATCGCGTGGCATTTGCGGCTTTTGCGGGGCCCGCTGTTTTACTTCCGGTTGTTCATTTTCTTACCTACGGGAACGACATTACGCAAAAATTTGCGGTTGTGATGCTGTTGTATTTAGCTTTTTTATTGCTCTCGACTGAAAGAGCTTTCCAAATGCGGTTGAAAGAATTTAACTTGCAGCTTGAACGTGAGGAGCTAAGTCGTGAACTCCGTGAAGAAAAAGAAAAATTCGAATCCTTAGCCAGCGAACTCGATGCACACGTCCAAACCCGAACGGAGCAGTTGACCGAACTAAACGAAAAATTGCAATCGGAAGTGTTTGAGCGCAACGAAGCGGCTCAATCGGCAAAGCGCGAGAAATTGAAATTTACCGCTGCGTTTGAAAATGCGCCAGTAGGCATGTTAATCGCCTATCGAGCTACCGGCGAAATCGTTAAAGCGAATAATGCGATTTGCGATCTGCTTGGCTATCAAGCCGATGAAATGACGAAAATGCGTCTGGTGAGTTTGCTTTGCCCCAGTGAACGGGCTAGCGGTGACTCACAAGATCTATTCGAATCAAACAGTACAGCGGAACGTCGTTTCGTCCATCGTCGCGGTCACATTGTTTGGGGTCGAACCTCAATCGGCACAATGTCGGAAGTCGAGTCCACCGCCGGATATCTGGTGATTCAAATTCAAGACCTTAGCGAATTAAAATCAGCCCACGATTTTATCTCCAGCCAGGGCGGCGCTTTCGGCACGGCGTTTGAAGCAACGCCAATTGCAACTGCTATCATCGATTCTTGCGGACGACTGAATAGAGTAAATCCTCGCATGCGGATGTTGCTAGATTTGGCGCATGGAGAAGTTACTGATTTGGCCTTAGGCACCTTAGTAGACAGCGATGACAGAGTTACCACCAAGCTCGCTGATTTTTTCTCGGGCCGCGCTGCGCACGTAGAAGCCGATGTTACGCTGTTTAAGAATTTGCAAAATGAATCACCAGCTACGGTGACTCTTGCCCGGATCGGCGAAGGCAATTCGCCAACGACTTTCGGTATATTGCATATCGAAATCGCTAAGCCGGAGCTTGTATCGCAAGCGCGCGACGGCGAATCGAACAATGTGGTGCCTTTGGAGCGTCGCGCTTAGTCAGCCATATACAAGCATCTAGCTAACTGCTAGATTGCTGTGCTCGCTGTTTCGGGAGCACAGACAAGTGCAAGACGACCACGCTACATGGCATGGTGATAAATGAGCGACTCGCCAGAAAAGAGCGCGCAACTTGTTCGCCAGTACACGCTACTCGTATTAGTTGTTGTCTACACGTTTAATTTCATTGATCGACAAATCCTGTCGATTCTACTTGAGTCAATAAAGGCAGATCTTGGCCTCAGCGATCAAGCTTTAGGCTTTTTGGCGGGTTTCGCGTTTGCCGCTTTTTATGCGACGCTCGGTATTCCCATCGCCTTGTGGGCGGACCGCGGCAACCGCAGGAATTTAATTGCCTTAGCGTTGTTCATCTGGAGCATCATGACGGCGTTGTCGGGCTTCGCGCAAAATTTCCTTCACTTAGCGCTCGCCCGGATTGGTGTTGGTATCGGGGAGGCTGGTTGTTCGCCGCCCGCGCATTCCTTGATATCGGATTATTATCCACCCGAGAACCGCGCGACGGCCATGGGTGTTTATTCTCTCGGTATCCCGCTTGGCATTATGTTTGGCATGTTTGCAGGTGGCTGGATCAACGAAGTGTACGGATGGCGCCAAGCCTTTTTCGTTGTTGGTATTCCGGGGGTGCTACTCAGCGTCTTGGTGAGGTTTACCTTACACGAACCCGTGCGCGGGGCGGCAGACCAACGCGATGATGCAGCAGAGGCACCCACCATCACACAGACTTTTCGTTTTTTGTTATCGCGCCCCGCGTTTGTCCATATCGCCGTGGGTGGCGCTTTAGCGGCCTTTGTCGGATACGGGGTGATCAGTTGGTTCCCGTCCTTCTTAATTCGTACTCACGGTATGCAAACCGCTGAAATCGGATTGTGGCTCGGTTTAATCCTCGGCATTCCTGGCGGATTGGGTATTTTCCTAGGCGGTTATCTGGCCGATAAATTCGGCCGTCGCGATGCTCGTTGGTATCTGTGGATCGTCGCGGTTGCGGCGCTATTGGGGCTGCCATTTGGTCTATACGCCTACCTAAGCGATGACCCCTATGTCTGTATGATTTTTTTCTCAGTCCCGATATTGTTTTCTAATTTTTGGCAAGCAACATCTTTTGCGCAAGTGCAAGGGATGGTGGGTTTGCGGATGCGCGGCGTGTCTTCCGCGGTGTTACTGTTTATCGTTAATATCATTGGGCTCGGCGCGGGCCCGTGGTTCGTCGGCCTGGTGAGCGATCTATTAAGTGCACGATACGCCGAGGACTCCTTGCGCTGGAGCTTAATGTTGGTCGGATCACTAGGCGTATGGGTTGCCTGGCATTTTTACAAAGCTGGAACCCATTTAGCCAAAGACTTAGCGAGGGTCGACGAGCCAGTTCGCGCCTAACGCACCTGCCCCTAATGCGCAGTTAGCTCCCCCAAACCGCTTTTTCTTCTTCTATCAAGACCGCGAATGATGGGCGTGCGTGCATGCGCTCAACAAATCGCGCAAGATTCGGTAAACGGTCCGTATCAACTAGCACCCCCGCGTGCAGTAGATTAACGTGAATGCTTGCTACCGCAATGTCAGCGATACTCAGCGTATCGCCGACGAAGAAATCTTTTCCAGCAATTTCCGATTCGAGATAGTCCCACATTGGCTGCACCTCTTCTGCAAGGGACGTTTCCACCGCCGCTCGGACTTCGTCGGTCACGGGTTGGTTCATCATTTTGGGCGCGACAACCATTGGGAAAAATACATTCCCTCCGGCTTTCGGGGTAAAGCCGCCGTCAATAAATTCTTCAAACCACAAGGCCTGCGCGTAGTCGAAATCTGAAGACGGGTACATGGCCGGTTTTGGATGCTTGCGCTCAAGGTATTGACAGATAACGGACGAATCGGCAAGCGATTTATCACCTTCTACCAGGGCGGGGATTTTCCCTAACGGGCTAATTTTCCGATAATCATCGGGTGGCGCAAACGGATTAACCGGGTCGTGGTCGAATTCGATGTTCTTCTCAGCCAGATAGACTAAGACCTTGCGAACAAAGGGCGAAATGCTGGTGCCATAAACCTTGTACGCCATAACGAGCGCTCCTCAGACAAGTGAAAGCCTGGATTCTATCCGACGATTCGAACCGCCCCCTAGCAATTTATCTGCACCATTGCGTCCCTGATTCGGTGCGCTGTAAACCTGATGAGAATAATGTCGGCTAGTCTGACTAGCTTAGCGGCGTTAAGATACGGAATACGATAAATAACAATGCCAGGGGAGCACTGATGAAATTTGAACCGTTATTGTCTTACTACGCTGAACTAGAAGCCCCTTTAGAAGTGGGTACCACACCTTTCGGTACGCGCATGATCGTTGAGGTTAATGGCGGCGAGATTACCGGCGATAAAATCAAAGGCAAGTTTCGCCAACTTGCGGCGGCCGATTGGTTAACGGTTACCGAAGGCTTTGGCCACCTAGATGTCAGAGCAACCATAGAAACTCACGATGGCGCGTACATTTACGTAGAGTATTTCGGTAAATTGGAACTCACCGAAGGGGTTCAAGCGGCGCTAGCAGGAGAGGGCGATACGGATTATGGCGATCAGTATTTCTTCACTAGCCCACGCATGCAAACCGGCGATCCGCGATACGACTGGGTAAACAACATCGTTTGCGTTGGACAAGGAAGACTTCGTGGCGGGCGCGTGGAGTATGAAGTTTTCCAAGTTGTTAACTAAAAAATCGCTGCCCAGCATTTAAACAATTGAATATGCGCACCAACTAAGGGGGCCCGTGATGGCTTTGAAATTACCAACGCTTGAGGATCTGCGATTTATTGCTGAGGAATATCATCTAGATTTGACACAAGATGATCTCGCTTCATTCCAGGGGCTAATTGCCGGTGCCATGGGTTCCTATGAGCGTTTGAATCAGCTGACCGAGCCCAAACCCCCGGTGAAATATCCGCGCGACGGCGGCTATCGACCGCAGCCAGAAGACAATCCGCTGCACGCCTGGTATTACAAAACAAGTATCAAGGGAAAGAAGAATGGTCCTTTGAAAGGTAAGCGAGTCGCCATTAAAGATAACATCTGCGTGGCTGGCGTCCCCATGATGAACGGCACCGCAGCGCTGGAGGGCTATGTTCCCGACATTGATGCCACGGTCGTCACAAGGATACTTGATGCGGGCGGCGAAATTGCTGGCAAGGCGGAATGCGAGAGCTTATGTTTTTCCGGCGGCAGCCATACCAACGACAATGGTCCGATTCTTAATCCTTATAATCATGACCACACATCGGGTGGTTCCTCTGCTGGCAGTGCTGCCTTAGTGGCCAATGGCGATGTCGATATGGCAATTGGGGGTGACCAGGGTGGTTCGGTTCGTATCCCAAGTTCTTGGTGCGGCACCTACGGACTAAAACCAACTCACGGTTTGGTCCCATACACAGGCGCCTTCCCAATTGAGGCGACGATTGATCACCTTGGCCCAATTACGAATTCGACAGCAGATTGTGCGTTGTTATTGGAAGCGATCGCGGGGACGGATGGTCTTGACCCGCGCCAGTACAACCCCAAGACAGAAAAATATACCAAGGCACTATCTGGCGATGTGTCGGATTTGAAAATTGGGGTATTAAAAGAAGGGTTCGGTACAGCTAATGCAGAAGCTGCTGTCGATACCTCGGTGAAGGCTGCGGCGAAACAATTCGAAAAGTTGGGCGCTAGCGTTAGCGAAGTATCGATCCCCTGGCATTTAGACGGCCAACATATTTGGGCCGCGATCGCTCACGAGGGTGCAACCATGTTGATGGTGAAAGGCAATTCAATGGGGACAAATTGGAAGGGCCATTACACAACTGGTCTACTCGACAGTTTTGCCCGCGGTCGTATTACGCGCGCAAATGATTTATCGGAAACAACGAAAATGGTGGTACTCCTTGGGCAGTATATGCAGGATCGCTATCACGGCCGCTACTATGCCAAGGCGCAAAATTTAGCGCGCGATCTGAAAGCCGCCTACGATAACTGTTTTCAAGAGGTCGACTTACTATTGATGCCAACGCTACCGATGGTTGCGACCGAGATTCCCCCTGCCGATTGTTCTCGCGAGCTCTACGTGCAACGCGCGCTCGAGATGTTATTCAATACCTCTCCGTTCGATGTGACAGGGCAGCCAGCAATGAGCGTGCCCTGCGGCATGTCAAATGGTCTACCGATTGGCATGATGTTGGTAGGACGTGATTACGCGGAAAGCACTATTTTGCGAGCTGCACACGCGTTCGAAATGTCTGGTGATTGGAAATCAAAATAGTGAACGAAGAGAGCTTGTCATGATCTATGACCACCGCACCTATACGATTCATCCTGGCAGGATGAATGATTTCCTCGAAATATACGCCAATCAAGGTTATGCCTTACAAAAAAAGTACCTGGGAAAATGCCGAGGCTGGTTTGTCTCTATGGATATTGGTCAGCTCAACCAAATAGTCCATATCTGGGAGTTTTCGGATCTCAATGACCGAGCGGCGCGACGCGCGGCGATGGCTGAGGATCCTGGCTGGGGCATGTACTTATCGGTGGCAACGCCACTGATTCAATCGATGGAAAACAAAATTTTGAGCCTTGCGCCATTTTTTGACCTACCTGAGTGAGCTATAGTCATAGCACTTGGCGCTAGGCGCTTAATTGGAGTTCCATTATGTTGCTAAGAACAATCCAAGTCTTATCAGCGACCTTGCTGCTAGCGGGGGCAATTATCGGTAGTTTGTGGGTACTCGGTATTGTCGATCCCACCGCCGCAAAAACCAGCATCACTCAGATTGGTGGCGTGATCGGCATTTGTTTGATCGCCGCGCTCGCCATGATGGCGATATTTTCGGTTGGCCCCAATAACACCGCCGACTAAGCGTCGAATCATCCTTAAAACTGTGCAGTCAGTCACACCGCCGTGGCGCGGGGCGATTTTTTTCGAGAACTAGTCGGCCTCCTATTTCCGTTGCTCGCCTATGCTTGATGAACCAGCAGAACCAGGCATGACAGCAGTCCATGAAACCATTAGACGACAAGGCAACGGTTATGATTTTATTGCGGGAAGCAACTGAACACAGTTTAAAACTGGAAGCGATGAGTTTAATTACGTCCGTTTGCACGTCTTCGGAAGATCAGGACTGGGCGGAAATCCGTGCTTCCCTTGAGCGCCTGCTTCACGAGAAAGGCTTAAACAGAAGTAAGGATCGGGTTGAGCTAAGCCCGATGTCCGTATAAGAAAACGCCTGGTATTCAATCACACTACACTACGAATTGATGCGCCGGAACGTGACATTGATTCGCTCACCTAATTCACGTCGCGTTTTTGGCACTTGATGCAACCAGTTCTCCTGGGTGCTACCCGTCATCACGAGCAAGCTGCCGTGTTGTAACTCGATGGTAAGCTTTTCGTTTTTGAGCTTTCGGTGTTTCATCTGAAAAATTCGCGCGGCGCCAAAACTGAGTGAGGCGACCATTGGATGTTTGCCTAATGCCGGCTCGTTATCCGCGTGCCAGGACACGCTGTCCTCGCCATCTCTATAGCGGTTTAGCAGCGCACCGTTGAATGTGGTGCCAAGCGTATTTTCTACCTTCTGTTTTGCTATTAGGAGCCTCTTTGTCCACTCTTGTCTTAATGTAACAATGCCAGAATATTTGTATTCCACTTGCGGATCAGCGACCCATGCCGTCAAACGAGGGAGTTTCCGTTGGCGACCATAGATTTTGATGTATTGCTGCTGCCAACTAATTTCAGCCAGCAAACCTTGAAAAATCTCATCAGCCCAACTCGCGTAGAAAACGTTGTCGAAATAGATGACTTCTCCACCATTCAATGAAAAATATTTCTTGATTGGGGCCTTTTCCACCGCAGGGCGGATCTTTTCGGCGAGTGCTGGAATGGTAGAGCCGGGCAGGATCGAACTGCC
>JBCCFA010000066.1:0-13308 GCA_039029975.1 Pseudomonadota bacterium | reverse complement strand
GGGGCGTCCGGAGTGACGCTAGATGCCAGGTCGATTCCCTACAGGCAAGCAGCAGGGGGCTTGGGTCTCGGCCCGCGAGATGTCCGCGGTTCCGCCGGGCTCACCGACGACGCCCATGTCGACGACCAGGGCCTCGCTACCGAGCGCCGCGAGCTCGGCCCGCAGGAAGTCGGCCTCGTCGCCCTTCGTGTCGAGGGTCGCGAGAACCGCGATCGTCCGTGCGCTCATTGCGCGCCCTCGTGCTGCGGCAGCGTCAGCGCGGCGAACTCGCCGGCGGCCTCGGTGATCGCGCGCTCGATCGGCAGGCGTTCGGTCGACGAACCGGTCCAGAAGCCGTCACAGCTGGTGTGGTTCAGGATGTACTGCGCGTCGTCGGGCGTCTCCATCGCCGCGCCGTGTGCGACCAGCAGGACCTCGGGCGCGAGCGCGCGCAGCTTCTGGTTCGCGGACTCCGGTGGGGTCACATCAAGACCGCGTGCCTCTAAAACGCGCGGAATGAGCGCCATCCGTAGTATCACGTCGTCGGCTGTTCGTTGCGCGAGCTGCCACATGCCATCGTGCGCATCAAAGTCACCGTAATCGTAGCCAAGCGCATTGAGGTGATCACGCAGAAGACCGAAATGTATCGCCTCTTCTTTGGCGATCTGAAGCCAATCTCTATAGTAGTCGAACGGCATCGCTGAAAATCGTAAAGCTGCGTCTATAGCTAAATTGATAGCGGTGAATTCGATGTGACAGATAGCGTGGAAAAACGCGCCGCGACCTTCGTCGGTTGACAATGCACGCTTTGGCAATTCTTTTGCATCCACGAGTTTCGGCCTAGATGGAAAACCGACGCTTGCCTGATTGGGTACTGACGTGCCGTCGCGCGGACAGATACGCAGCTCCTCGTGCAAACTATTAGCCCCAGCGTCTAATTCCACCATGAGGCTGATTTTTTTTGACGGTACAATTTCGCGATAGCAGCGGCTTAAATATTCGATGGAATCCATAGATCTATAAAAAATATGTAAAGAAAAACGCTACAATGCGGCCTCACACTAAGCGATAAATTTCTGCATCTGGTAGGAGAAGAGGTGAGCGATTTTAACGGAAAAATAGCCGTCGTGACCGGCGCCGCAGAAGGGATTGGAAAAGCAATTTCTATTCAATTGCTTGAGCAGGGCGCGACCGTGGTGCTTACTGACATAGACGAAACTAAACTGACAGAGTTGGCGAGCCAATTTCAACATTTCAGCAACAACGCCCATTTCGAAGTTTTAGATGTTGTAGACGACATCGCTTTTCTGGATCTCCTTAGCAGCGTCAAATCTGAACTGGGTCAAATAGATTACATCTTCAATAATGCGGGTGTTGCCGTCACCGGCGACGCACGTGATTTGTCCTTAGATCAGTGGCGAAAAGTGACGTCGATCAATCAATGGGGTGTTATTCATGGGTCGATGATTGCTTATAAAATCATGGCCGAACAAGGCAGCGGACACATTGTGAATATCGCGTCGCTGGCTGGACTTATACCATTCCCTTCCAATCTTCCTTATTCCGCAACAAAATTCGCAGTAGTAGGTCTATCAATGTCATTACGCGCCGAAGCACAAGACCTTGGCGTCAAAGTTAGCGTCGTTTGCCCTGGCTTTATTCGCTCCAATATTTTCGATGCGAGTGAAATGGTCAAAGTTCCGCGCGAAGCGGTGGTTTCAAATATCGCTTTTAAACTAGTGGAAACGGATGTGGCAGCCAGCAAAATTCTTGACGGCGTTCAAAAAAACAAAAGCATTATTATTTTTCCTTTCTACGCAAAGATTTTGTGGTGGCTTTACCGCATGTGTCCAGCATTTGTTAAGCCGGTTGCATTGCAATTAATTCGAGATTTACGCAAAGTAAGAAAATAAATCGAAACGCTAGCCAGACTCCGAGGAGCCGGATAATGAATAAACCTTATGTCACTACTCAACTTGCCGATGAATTCGTTTTTCTGGAGGGGCCACGTTGGCATGCAGGGAAGTTGTGGTTATCAGATATGTGGGACCATACAATTTTCTCCATCGACGACGCCGGTGCGCGCACTCCCGTCATCGAAGTACCAAACCGGCCGTCCGGTTTAGGTTTTTTGCCCGATGGCACTTTAACCGTCGCATCAATGGCCGATCGCACCGTCTATAAAATCGTAGACGATAAGCTAGAAGTTCATGCAGATTTGAGTAATACCGTATCCGCCGATATCAACGACACCGTGGTTGATAATAATGGTCGAATCTACGTGGGCAACTTTGGTTACGACTTAATGTCTGGCGAAGCTGAAAAACCTGCCGATCTTGTCATGGTTAACACGGACGGATCGCATCGGGTTGTTGCAGAAGGTTTGCAGTTTCCGAATGGGATGGTGATTGACGGCGACAAACTAGTCGTTGCTGAAACTTTCGGCCATAAGCTGACAAGCTTTACTATTGCATCCGACGGCTCCTTATCAAATCGACTAGTGCACGCTGATCTTGGTGAAAGAACGCCGGACGGGATCTGTTTAGACGCTGATAGGCATATCTGGGTGTCATCTTTTATGACCGGTGAGTTCATTCGAGTCGCGCCTAACGGTGAAGTAGTTGATGTCATCAAAGCGGACGGTGCCGCGGTAGCCTGCCAACTTGGCGGCGCGGACGGGCGCACGCTTTTTTGCCTTGTTTTCGCGGGAGAGATCGCAGATATTTCTTCTGGGAAACGCCTTGCCCGGATCGAAACAGTTAAAGTCGACGCTGCTAGCGCAGGCTCACCTTAAGTCGATTAACGCATTTATAGGAGATTGCTTAGGCCTTAATGCTACGGTAACAATGGAGTTTGTCGTATTGAAAACAAGCGTTTGCTTGGGTATCCGGGAAATTACACGAACAGCAAAATGCCTCGAATACCGCGACAAGTTCGCATTCGCTTAATAGATTAGTCTTGCCGTGAGGCCGAATCGCTAATTTGCGGCTATGTTTTTCCAAGCGAACGGAGTACGCTAGGCGCTAATGGTTGGTGAACCTTATCGCCGATCTAGTATTCAGTCATATTTTGTACGAGGCGAATGATGTCCGAAGCAGTATCTGGAACCGTTAAATGGTTCAACGATGAGAAGGGTTATGGTTTTATAGAACGCGAAGGCGGCAAAGACGTGTTCGTTCATTACAGTGCGATAAACGGTAATGGTAGAAAAACGTTGTCTGAAGGCCAGGCCGTTACGATGGAAGTTACTCAGGGCCAGAAAGGTCCACAGGCGGAGAACGTTACGCCGCTGTAAGTCTCTCGCGCCGGTCGATGTTGTATGACCGGTTACGGCTATCGATGAGCGCACCGAGCAATCATTCGGTCATGCTCAACCCCACCTTGATAACAAGAAGCCAAGGCGAACCAACACGGTTCGACAAAGCGGCTTACGTTTATAGAAGTCTCCGATATTTCAAATTTCGACTTGTGATCGCGGCTACTAAGAGTTAAACAGTTTTTTACTAATCTTCTTCACAACACGTAGGTGTCAACTAAACCAACATGGCGTAACAGCGGAGACACATGATGATCGTTGAACAGGTTTGGACAGGTAACGCGTATAGAAACTTCAACTACCTAATAGTTTGCGACGACTCCGGCGAAGCCATGGCCGTTGATCCCTTAGATCATGAACGCTGCTTAGCCACAGCGAAAAACCACGGCTGGCAAATCACATCTGTTTTGAACACTCACGAACACTTCGATCACACTGGCGGAAACGAAGCGGTAATTGCGGCAACCGGCGCCGAGTTAATGGCACATGCGAATGCTAAAGACGCTATCGACGGAATAGACCGAGGCCTGAACGCTGGCGACGTAATAAAAATAGGGACAAGCGTCGAACTTGAGGCCTTAGACACCCCAGGACACACGATGAGTCACGTATGCCTTTTGTCTCATACTGACACGCCTGCTTTGTTTTGCGGTGATACCCTATTCAATGCCGGCGCCGGAAACTGTCATCACGGCGGGCATCCCGCTGAGCTTTATGAGACATTTGCGAATCAGCTTGGGACTTTACCGGACAATACTTTGATTTATCCCGGTCATGATTACATCGCCAACAACCTTCAGTTTACTTTGGACCGGGAGCCCGACAACGAAGCTGCGAAAAAACTCCTGAAAAACATCAGTGAGCAAGACCCCGATAACGCCTTAGTCGCCACCTTAGCGATGGAGAAAAAAATAAACACCTTTTTTCGTCTATCCAGCCCTAGCGTAATCAGCGCGCTGCGAGACAAATTTCCGGAAATTGGTGAAAGCCCCGACCAAAAAACCGTTTTTTTAAAATTACGAGAACTACGAAACAACTGGTAAATCATCAAGAAGATGGAAAACGACAATAGCTCACCACAGATCACTTTTCTAAAAGACTACGCCCCGCCACCGTATTGGTGCCCGGAAATAACCCTAGATGTCGATATCCAAAACGAATACACCATCGTAACTGGCACACTGTTGTTAGAAAAAAATGACCACGCTACTGCCTGGGATAGGTTGTCCCTTGATTGCGATGAGCTTGAGTTACTCGAAATCTATGTCGACGGACATCCACTCGAGGAAGAACGTTTTGAATTACGGGACAAATCGCTAACGCTGTTGGATCCACCGGCATCATTTGAACTTAAAACAGTCGTCAAAATCTTGCCCGAAAAAAATACTCAATTGATGGGTTTTTATCGCTCTCAGGACGGATATTTCACCCAATGCGAAGCGGAAGGGTTTCGCCGCATCACTTTCTCGCTAGACAGACCCGACGTAATGTCGAGATACACCACGACTATTCACGGTGATAAGGGCTCGTTGCCGCTATTGCTAAGCAATGGGAATATCGAGGACCAGGGCGAAAATGGTGAGCGGCATTGGGTTCGCTGGCGAGACCCTTTCCCGAAACCATCTTATTTATTCGCCATGGTCGCCGCAAAGCTTGACGGCATAAGCAAACAATACGCCACCAGTTCAGGCCGCCAGGTCACGCTATTTGTGTATGTCGAACCCGGTAAAGCTGCACAAGCCGAATTTGCCCTTGAATCACTGCAAGCATCGATGCGTTGGGACGAAGAAGTTTTTGGCCTGGAACTAGATCTCGACCAGTACATTATTGTTGCCGTTGGCGACTTCAACATGGGCGCCATGGAGAACAAGGGCCTCAATATTTTTAATACCAAGTACGTATTAGCGACGCCCGAAACGGCTAGCGATAACGACTACATGATGCTCGACCGGGTTGTAGCTCATGAATATTTTCATAATTGGACGGGTAACCGCGTCACCTGCCGAGATTGGTTTCAGCTGAGTCTCAAAGAAGGCTTAACGGTATTTCGCGATCAAGAATATGGCGCAGATCGGTATTCGCGTGCGGTTCAACGCATCCAGGAAGTGCGCCTCTTACGCAGTGCACAGTTTCCCGAGGACGCGGGGCCAATGGCACATCCCATTCGTCCAGAGTCTTATATGGAGATCAGCAATTTTTACACCGCAACCGTTTATAACAAAGGTGCCGAAGTTGTTCGGATGATTCATACCTTAATTGGCGCTGACGCCTTTCGACGGGGCATGGATCTCTACTTCGAGAGACATGACGGACAAGCGGTAAGAACCGAAGAGTTCGTTGCCGCCATGGCAGATGCCAGCGGTTATGATTTATCCCAATTTAGACGCTGGTATAGCCAAGCGGGAACTCCTTGCGTGACCGTTTCGGAAAGCTTCGATCCTGGGACGAAAAAATACTCGCTTCATTTCGAGCAAAACACGCCAGCAACACCGGAAAGCGACATCAAAAATCCATTCCATATTCCTATCGCAATCGGCTTATTATCCCCTACTGGCAGCGAAATCGAGCTAGGGCACGAACAGTTGGACGGCGGTATCTATTCATTGAGAGAGACGAATGATGAGATCACTTTTGAAAACATCGAATCGCGTCCGGTGCCATCTCTTCTGCGAGGATTTTCCGCGCCGATTAAATTAGATTTTGCTTATAGCGACGACGACCTTGCGCTACTAATGGCTCACGACAACGATCCCTTTAACCAATGGGAAGCTGGACAGCGTTTGTGTCTTAATGAGATGTTGAGTGCTTTAAAGGCTTCTTCCAATGGAAAGGCGTTTAATTTCTCAAAAACATTTGTTGATGCATTTGGTCAAGTGATCGAAAACGCGGAAAACGACCCCGCTTTTACCGCGGAGGCACTAAGGCTACCAAGCGCCAGTTACGTTGCAGAAAATATCGACGTTGTCGATGCCGAGGCAATATTTCAAGTAAGTGATGCTCTGCATCGTGAGTTAGCCACTCGTCACCGCGACGCGTTGTTGGATGTGTTGAATCGTTTCGAGACGGCTGAGGCCTATTCGCCTGATCCTGAATCAGCCGGGCGCAGAGCAATTTTAAACACTGCTTTGTCTTATTTGATGCACACCGACGATTCGGATATCGCAGCCTTGTGCTTAGATAAACTCGGAAACGCAGATAATATGACTAATGCTGTTGCAGCATTTGGTGCCCTTGTACATAGCACAAGTCCGTTACGCGAGGAGGCATTAAAGGTTTTCTTCGAACGCGCTAACGGTGAGGCCCTTGTGATCGATAAATGGTTCGCGGTACAAGCTAGCGCACCGCACGCCGACACCTTATCCGTAGTCGAGAATCTTCTTCAGCACCCAGAGTTCAACATGAAAAATCCCAATCGCGTTCGCAGTGTGATTGGGGTGTTTTGTCAGGGTAATCATCGTAACTTTCACGCGGCGGACGGTCTCGGATACCGGTTCGCGGCCGATCAAATCATGGCCCTTGATCCCGCAAACCCACAAGTTGCTGCGCGGCTGGCGCGCGCTTTCGACCGTTGGCGTCGCTTCAGTGGCGCCCAGCAAGCGCATGCAGAAAAAGAGCTTAGGCGAATTATGACCGCAGATAATCTGTCGAAAGATACGCATGAAGTCATTTCCCGGGCCCTCGGTTAATTCATCAGGCTGAAGGTCCGGTAAAACCCGAGCACAAAAAACCCTCGCTACGGCACCCGCAGCGAGGGTTTTTTCAATTTAAGGATTAATTAAGCGGCAGCTTTGCGTTCTTTAACTTCCTTAATCACATCTTCGGCTACGTTGTTCGGGCAGGGTGCGTAATGCGAAAACTCCATCGAAAACTGGCCGCGCCCAGATGTCATTGTACGTAGGTCGCCAATATAGCCAAACATTTCACCTAACGGCGCGTCGGCTCTGATTCGCACGCCGGTAGCGCCCGCTTCTTGTGATTTAATCATGCCGCGTCGGCGATTAAGGTCACCAATAACATCACCCACGTGATCCTCCGGCGTAAACACATCGACTTTCATAATGGGTTCCAGCAGTTGAGGACCCGCTTTAGGAATAGTTTGTCGATAGGCCGCCTTAGCCGCAATCTCAAAAGCAACGGCTGAAGAGTCAACCGCGTGAAAACCACCATCGAACAAAGTTACCTTGAAGTCGAGTAACGGGAAGCCCGCTAGCACACCTTCTTGTAGGCTATTCACAAAACCTTTTTGAACGGCAGGCCAGTATTCCCGCGGGACGTTACCGCCGGTCACAGTAGATTGGAATTCGAAGCCGGTACCCACATCACCAGGCTCGATCACGTAATCAATTTTTGCGAATTGCCCGGAACCACCCGTTTGCTTTTTATGTGTGTAGCTGTCTTCAATTCGTTGCGTGATCGTTTCTCGATAGGCGACCTGCGGCTTGCCAACTTCCACTTCGCAACCATGCGTTCTTTTCAGGATGTCTACTTTGATATCCAAGTGCAGTTCGCCCATTCCTTTCATGATGGTCTCACCGCTTTCTTCGTCGGTTTCTACTCGGAACGACGGGTCTTCCGCAATCATCTTGCTCAGCGCGATGCCCATCTTTTCGGCGCCCGCTTTGTCTTTCGGCGCAATAGCAACGGAAATAACCGGGTCCGGAAAAACCATCGGTTCGAGCGTTGCCGGATTTTTTTCATCCGCAAGGGTATGACCTGTTTGCACGTTCTTCATCCCTAAAACGGCGACAATGTCACCAGCCTGGGCAGTATCGACATCTTCCCGAGAGTCGGCGTGCATCTCGACGATACGACCAATCCGTTCAGTTTTACCGGTAAACGTATTTAATATTGTGTCACCCTTTTTCAAGGTACCGGAGTAAATTCGAATAAAGGTCAACGCACCATATCGATCGTCCATAATCTTAAAAGCCAAGGCACGCAGCGGTTTTGCCGGATCAACAATCGCTTTTTCACCAGTTTCGTTACCTTCGAGATCGACTTCCGGCTGTGGATTCACTTCAGTAGGGTTGGGTAGATATTCGACCACCGCATCAAGGACTAATTGCACGCCTTTATTCTTGAATGAAGATCCGCAATACGTTGGGAAGAAGCTCAGGTTAATCGTACCCGCTCTAATGCAGCGTTTTAGCGTTTCGACGTCAGGTTCTTCGCCTTCCAGGTATTTCTCCATCACGTCGTCGTCTTGCTCAACGGCCGTCTCGATGAGTTTCTCGCGATACTCAGCAACTTTGTCGGCCATATCGGCCGGCACGTCTTCTACCGTATAGTTCATTGGGTCGCCGGAATCGTCCCAGATCCAAGCTTTTTGCGTAAGTAGATCGACCACGCCAGTGAAATTATCTTCGATACCGATTGGCAAGGTCATTACCAGTGGGTTGGCGCCGAGCACATCTTCAACTTGTTGCACAACGCGGTAAAAATCTGCGCCCGTTCGATCAAGCTTGTTGACATATATAATGCGCGATACTTTTGAGTCGTTAGCGTATCGCCAGTTCGTCTCCGATTGGGGTTCCACACCGCCGGAGCCACAGAACACGCCAACCCCACCGTCTAGTACTTTCAATGAACGATAAACTTCAATCGTAAAATCGACGTGTCCTGGTGTATCGATGATGTTTAGTCGGTGGTCGTTCCAAAAACAGGTAGTGGCCGCTGACTGAATCGTGATGCCGCGCTCTTGTTCTTGTTCCATAAAGTCGGTGGTCGCAGCACCATCGTGCACTTCGCCGATTTTGTGGATCTTGCCGGTAAGCTTAAGGATCCGCTCCGTGGTGGTCGTTTTACCCGCATCAACATGGGCAAAGATGCCAATATTTCGGTACTTCGTTAAGTCAGTCATGATTACTCTCAAATAAATAACGCCAAAAAAATAAAGCAATAGTTACTCGACCACCGCAGGTGCTGCTTTGGCGCCAGCGGAAATCCAAAAAGTGTAAATACTATAAGTTCAGTGGTACGACCTGGCGGGACGCACAATGTTTCCGAACACCGGGTTAATTCGGCGAAACGCCGCTACCCTGTTGAGTCCCAAGCCGCGCTCGCCATAGATTGCGATGGCGTCGGGACTCCAAGGGCACGCATGTTAATCGTCTAGCGGCCGGATCGGAACACTTTTTTGAATAAATTAGTCAAAATTTCTAATTTTTATAGGATTTTCTCGATTATTTCCGAATTTAGAGGGTGTTTCCTCGCTCATCTCGGCCTAATAGGAGGCGACGGGAAGTTCGAAGCGGAGAATTAGCGCAAGCGATCGCACCGGGAATCATCTCGAGATTTTCTGCCAAGAATGAAACGATGGTCGCAGTCTAAGGGATATATTCGCGTCGATCGCGCTGTTTGAGCCGGCCCTAGGTCACCATTTCCGCGAAGCCCGCCCGTCGCAAAGCTTCTGCGTAGTGCTCCGCATCCTCTTTCAATTTAAAGGGCATGCGGCGGACATGTTCGTCGAAATCAAATTGGGGATGACGCTCCAGATATCTTTCCGAGTAATATCTGGCTTTGTCCAAATTACCAGTCATGGCAAATGTGGCCGCTGCCCACCGGTAAAACATGATTGCCGGGTCATCAACAGCACGCCAGGCAGTGATAGCGTCGTCGTAACGACGCGCGTTAAAGTAAATGACGGTATACACGCCTCGATGCCATTGCCCAAGATTAGGGTTGAGCGAAAACGCATGCGCCATTTGTTCGAGCGCTTTATCGTGCTCTGCCTTGTGGCTCAATACAGCCCCGTAGAAAATAAACGTGTCTGGGTCGTTAGGATTCAGGCTAATTGCTGTTTCGCAAGACTCCGCCGCTCTATCTAGGAATTTTTTGTAGTAATAAGCCCGCGCTAGCACCAAATGATTAGAGTGCGACGACGAATTTATGGTGACTCCTTGGCGCGCGAGTTCTAAGGCTTTTTCTAGATCTGCATAAGGCTCATCTGACCAATTTTCATCGTATGAGACCAAGTAAGTCCAAGACAGGCTCGCATAGGCACGTGCGTATTGCGGGTCAAGCTCAATTGCTTTCAAATACAGTTCGCGCGCTTTTAAGTTGCACTCCTGCGTAAAATTCATCCAATATTCGCGACCACGCAATACCAGGTCATACGCTTGGAGGTTTTCGGTGCGCTCTTCATTATGTACTCGACGCCTTTCGGAATCGGTTAAGCGGCCCATAAGGACCGCTACGATCTTGCCAGTTAGCTCATCCTGCACGGCAAATACATCATCAAGATTGCGGTCGTAGCGTTCCGCCCACAAATGATGCCCTGTTTCAGCCTCAACTAACTGCGCGGTGACTCGCACGCGATTACCAGCTTTTCTAACGCTACCTTCCAGTACATATCTTGCGCCAAGGTCGCGACCGACGTCTTGAACTTTCACCGGCGTTCCTTTGTAGGTGAATGTGGAATTGCGCGCAATCACATCGAGCTCTTGAAAGCGGGCAAGTTCGGTAATGATGTCCTCGCTAATGCCGTCGGCGAAATATGCCTCCTCTGGATCTTGGCTCATGTTGGTGAATGGCAGCACCGCTATCGAAGGGCGGTCGGTACGCTGGTTGGCCAGCGTTGCGATGGGTTGGCTTATTTCCTCGTTACTACCGGAAGAAACTAAACCTGGCGGTCGCACCGCATAAACGCTTATCGGCCGATCGATATTTTTCACGGAATGCTCGCCCACGAATTGCATTTCAGCGTTCACCTTGCCTTCAATGAATTCGAAGACTAGGCGCGATACGGCAATGCCGCCGGACTCGGCAAGACTTTCTATTCGGGCTGCGACATTTACCCCGTCTCCATAGACTGTGCCGTCATCTTGTTCAATGATGTCGCCAATATTGATACCGATCCGGAAAGCCATGCGTTTTTCCTCGGCAAATTCAATATTCTTGGCCTGGAGCTCGGTTTGGATATTTATCGCGGCAAGCACGGCCTCAACCACGCTATCAAAAACCGCCAAGATACTGTCGCCAGCCGTGTCAACAAGGCGACCCTGATGATCACTAATGAAATTCGAAAATATCAGCCGACTTTCGTTAAGCAACGCCACTGTGTGGCTTTCGTCATCTCCCATTAAGCGGGAATAACCGACCACATCGGCGCTTAGTACCGCGCTTATTCGTCGTTTGGTGTCGCTTGTGAACATGCAGCCTATCTAATCCATATTGATGTTCATGCCGGAACGGCACGTGAAATTGCGCTGCCGCTTAGTGGGCAAGGGTTTTGGACAATATTACTCTTCAGCAGTTGCGAATTCTATGGGCGCATATAGGGGACGCACTGGTTCAAAAGGGCGCAATATTTCAGTCTGAAAGCCCATCACACGCCCGATGTCATGTGTTTGACATAAGTCTCTAAAACTATTCAAGAATTCTCGCGATTTCTCGCTAAACCCATTAAGCATCAATTCGGACGTGCCGGTACGTACGGTAAAACCAAATATGTCGCCAGATAATAATTTAAAACACACACCTTCAAAGAATCGCGAGGCTTCGAAAGAGCGGTCCCAAGATAGCGTGTTTCTGCTCGGAACATCGGATGTTTCCAATTTCATCGTCGATAATGCACCACTGCTGGTGGTTCGAATGAAACCGGACGGCGAAACTTTATACGTGAATAAAGCGGCCTGCCGAATAAGCGGCCATAGCGCCGAACGCATCCTCGCTGATAGCTGGACCGCACTTTGCTATCCCGGCGAAAAACTTCGTCAGATCGAAAAATTGGTAGAAGATCTAGCGTCAGAAAAAGATGTCGTTGATTACGTAACCACCATCACAAATAAAAAAGGCGAAGATCGTACCGTCCAGTGGCACACTACAAACCTTTTCGATAGCGACGATCGACTATTTGAGATTATTGGCGTTGGGAAAGATATTACAGAAGAAAAAAACAAGTCGCTTGAAGCAAAAGAATACGCAAACCGATTATCCGTAGCGCAGCGGGTTGCGCAAATCGGAAGTTGGGAAATCGACATTGAAGCAAATCAGATCTGGTGGTCGGAAGAGTCTTATAGAATATTTGGTTTCGAAAAATCTAAGGAAATTATTACAAAGGATGACTTTATTTCCGCGGTTTTTATCGAGGATAGGGAAGCGGTCAGCAACGCTTTCACGGAATCTTTAGTAAACAAAGTACCGTTCGATATGAACTACCGAGTAAGCACGCCTAATCAGTCAATCCGACACGTTCACGCTTTGGGTGAAAATTTCTACGATAAAGAGGGAAAACCGGAAAGGTCAGTCGGTACAGTCAGGGACATCACGCAAGAGGTAATTCAGGCGTCGAAACTCCGAGAGGCCGAATCCGCCGCCCGAGAACTTCAAGAATATAACAATCACGTCGTCGAAAACTCTCCAATGTTCATCGTAGGATTATATGAATCTGGCGAAGTGAAACATATCAACAAAGCCGGCTGCGAGATCAGCGGCTACAGCGCGGAAGAGCTAAAAGGCAAACATTTTTGGGATACGCTTTTTCCGCATAAACATCAAGAACAAGTCACCGCACTTTTCAAACAATATCGACGCAACAATGTTCTGAAAGACTACGAAACAACGATTGTGCGAAAAAATGGAGAACAACGCATAGTCTCGTGGTCTTCCGTTAACCGATCAACAGATCGCTCCACCGACGGTGAGATCATTGGTGTCGGAATTGACGTAACAGATTTAAAGCAATCGCAGCAAGATCTTGAGCAGCTCGTGCACTACGATCCGCTGACCGGTTTACCGAACCGCTTCAATTTGTCCGTTCGTTTAGAACTTGCCATCGAATCTGCTATCAAGTCTGGGAAAACTGGTGCCCTAATCAGCATTAACTTGGACCGATTTAAGAACATCAATGAATCTAGTGGTCGTGCCACCGGCGATAGATTGCTGAACGCTGTTGCGCGACGCCTTTCAGCTTGTCTGCGCCAGGATGAACAAAATTTACGCACACAAGAATGGCAGTAGCAGTGAGCTGCTAATAACTGTAAGCAAATGAGGGCAATTATGCACCGCAAGAG
>JBCCFA010000065.1:0-13453 GCA_039029975.1 Pseudomonadota bacterium | reverse complement strand
TTTTTGTGCCAAAGTCGCGCGGCATGACGACAGTTAATTTCGAATCAAATATCGCGAATCGTTTTATGCGCATGCCGGGCCCCGCGATCCGCGTCGAGCAAGGCGATGAAGTTCGTATAACGCTCGAAAACTCTCATTACTTGCCGCATACGATTCATTTTCATGGCGTTGACCATCCGTTTGTCGCGCCCGGTGGCGAGGGAAATGATGGCGTGCCGATCTTCAGTGAAAGTCCAGTGATGCCAGGGCAACAAAGGACCTATTGGCTGCAACCGCGACAAACGGGCACTATGTTTTATCACTGTCACGTCCAGCCGCAGGCACACATACTCATGGGCCTGCAGGGCATGTTCATAATTGAAGAGAATCAACCGAACAATTGGCTGCAAACATTTAACATTGGGGCGGGCCGGGTGCGTGTACCATCAGCCTCAAGCAAAAAACAATACGACGGCGAGTTTGATTTACATTACCTAGAAATCGATGAGGCGTTAAACAATCAAATTCAGGCATTCGATGATCCAAGATTAATCTCGCGCGCGGTGCACCGACGCTACAATGTGACCAAACGCGCTGCAGACTACTTCACCTTAAACGGCCGCTCATTTCCTTTCACGATGCGGGAATCGTTGATCGCTGTTGAGGAAAATAAACGCTACAAACTACGTGTATTAAACGGCGGCGGAGAGGGGCTGGCGCTCCATATACACGGGCACAAACCTACGCTAACACACAGAGACGGGGTTGCCTTACCATCCGACCAATTAATTCAGCGTGATGTCTTTTGGTTGGCAAGCGCACAGCGGTTTGATTTGAGTATTGATACTCATAATGATGGCCTAAACGCGTATGGCAGCGGCGCCTGGCTATTTCACGATCATCGAGAATCCGCTGTCACTACCAATGGCATTGGCCCCGGCGGCGGTGTGAGTCTTTTGGTGTACAAAAATTATCTTGGGGAGCATGGTCTACCTAAAACCATGATGGGCTTGAAAGGTTTGGCCGCGTTCTTCGCACCAGAATATTACCGCGGTGAAGTACCAGTATTTGCAGGTATGGGCGGGGAATCTCTCGGCGACCCGGAAGAAATGTCGAGCGAGAGCGAAGTAAGGGAAAAATTATTGTTTGGTTTGTTCGTTGTGCTTTTAATTTTACTGGCATTAGCGACCGGACGCATTTGGCGAGCGAGTGAGTAATGCGACAGTTGGTTTTGGTCTTACAGTTTGGTTTGACGACGATCCTATCGGCAGCTGCCGCGCAAGAGGCGGGGCATCATCATCACCACCATCATCATGGACACCAGATGCATATGGACGAAAACGGGATGGTAATGCACGCTAACGAAAGCGACTTGCCTAAAGATTGCGATACGTTAAGTGAGGAAATCGCGTTCGAAGTCAGGGCTGGGGTAAAGTACGCTGAGCCTGGCTACACGTTTGGCTATAGTGAATATGAATTTCGTGTGCCCCCTTGTGCCAAATTGACCGTGACATTTGTTAATGACGATAACGTGAGGCATCAATGGATGGTGCATGGCTTGCCGAAATATCTTTACCCTCAGGGGATGTTCCATATGGAGGCTAACGGCGGTAAATCAGTGACAGGTGCTTTCATTGTACCCAGTGATGAAACGAACTACTTGGTTCATTGCGATATGGCTCAGCATATGGAAAAAGGCTTGAAAGCTCAGCTGGTAGTAGGCAGTGGAATCCAATCGCTACCGAATATCCCCACGATTTCTATCGACACTAGCGACGATCGCTATCGGCAACGGTCCAACTAGCGATGCACCAACGCACAGCCAAAACGGTTTTTGGTGCGGATAAAGAACGCGATAGGCAAGTTCAATACGTTATCCTTATAGAAGGTTTCGCCAATCTCGCTGTTTTGATTCTCAAAGTCATTGTCGGTTTCTCAACCGGTTCATTGGCGATTCTTGCCGACGCCGCGCATTCGCTAAGCGATTTGGCGAATAATATTGTTGTTTGGTTTGTTATTCGACTGTCTGCCGAACCACCTGATCAAAGACATCCATATGGTCACCGCAAATTTGAAACCGTTGCTGTGTTTGGACTGGCAGTGTTGTTGTTTGTCATTGCGATTGAAGTGGTGTTACGCGCTTTCGAACGTGGCACCCCAGAAGTTTTGCAGTCGGGTAGCGGCTTGTTGCTCCTGATAATTGGCCTCGCTATCAACATTGCTATCACCGTGTGGGAGTCGGCGAAAGCGAAAGAGCTGGATTCCGACATCTTGCATGCCGATGCCAGTCATACTTTCTCTGACGTGTTAACAACACTACTTGTGATCGTAGGATGGCAGCTATCGGTGGTCGGTTACGCCTGGGTGGACACGATGGCGGCTTTTGCGGTGGCTATATTAATTGCGTACCTGGCTTTTGGTCTGTTGAAAAAAGTGCTGCCGGTTTTGGTCGATGAATATGCGATTGAGCCGGGCACCCTCATTGAGAGCGCCAAACAAGTACCAGGGGTGCAGTCGGTGAAAGTTGCGCGTTCGCGGTGGCTAGGAAGCGGGATCGCAGTGGATATGGTCTTAACAGTAGACCCGAGTATATCTGCGGCCGAAGCGCATGACATTAGCGAAGCCGTAGAGAGCTCGCTCAATGAGCAGTATCGGGTGGAAGACATTTCTATCCATATAGAACCGCACGAGGAAACATCGGTAGGTGGATCCCAAGTCGGGTAATTACCAACAGCCTGTTGACCGGCGCCGGACGAATTTTAGCGCCGATAGCTTACTGGTCGATGCGAGAATTTTCGGCCTGGCGTTGAATGAGGAAGGTTGTTACCGCATCAATGCCGCCATCTTTGGCGACATAGCTGAAATCTGAACGAAATGTTTTAGCGAGGCTCACACCGCTGAAAGAAACGTCGAAGAGCTTCCAAAATTCACCGCGCTGCAGCAAGCGGAACGTTAATGGCACGGCATCTGATTCGGCGATTGATAAATCCGCATCAACGACGGCTAAATTCTTTTTAATCGTTGGGTTTTCTTTAACGTTCAAGGTGATTTTTTGATTGGCCGACAGCGCTAGCGCGTAGGTATTGATGATGTAATTTTGAAATGCGCTAATAAAGGCGGCGTGTTGCTCGGTGTTGGCGACGGTCCAGTGTTCGCGCAGTATCCAGCGAGCGAGCGTTTCGTAGTCGATATGCGGACTTAGAAGAGTAAAGAAAATATCGTGTATTTCTTCTTTGCTCAGCGGGCCCGAGTCCGGTCTATCCGCTAACCGGGTAAGCAATTCATCGAAAACGGACCGAACCGCTACATCAGGGTCAGCGATAGCGGCCTGTGTCGAGTGTGCGATGAATGTCGCAAAAAGTGTCGTGAATATGAAACAGAGGATTTTGCGGCGATAAACGCTCATACCGCTACCGACAGTGCGAGGTGCGATCGTCATATTTTTTGCAACTCTAGAAATTTTCCCATCCGCTACCGCTCGCGACTCTGCTGGTCGCGTTGCGCTAATTCGTGTTACCAGTAGCTACACACGTTACCACAATTTCGACGCTAACGCCGTTAACCGTTGGTAAATTTACATTTAAACCCGAGACTTTAAGTTAGCTGTGAGACGTGCGAGCGCGGGCGAAATATCATCTTTTTCTAGCTTAACATGCAGAATATGAAGGGTTTCCAGGTCACTTTTAGCCGCAATTAAGACCTTATGAAAGTCTTCCTCCGAATGGATTTTCATGCCAATACCACCACCAATAATTTGTGGTAAATTAGAGACACTCCAAGGATGTACGTCATTAAACGGGCCGTCCAGCATGGGTCGTTCGGTGCCGTACCCTTCGTTATCCAGCACGATCACAATTGGATTCAAGCGGTAACGTAGCGCGGTAGAAAGTTCCATTCCGGTCATTTGGAACGCGCCATCGCCTACTAACACAATCGGTCGACGATCTGGCCGAGCCAATTGCATGCCGAGCGCTGCGGGCACGGCAAATCCAAGCGACGCATAATAAGCGCATGCCAAAAACTCTGCGCCATCGTGAATAGTCAGATCGGTAGCCGCGAAAAGAGCGTCACCCGGATCGGCTACCACTGCAGTATTTTGATCGAGGTGAGTATTCAAACATTCGAACAAGCGAGAAACGCTGATTGGTTCTTTCGGTTTAGGTTTGAAAGCTTTGGGAGTTATGCGCACTGGCGGCGTGTTGGACCATGATTGTTGATTGATTTCAACCGATGCCAGTTTGTTCAACATCAGCGCAAGCGAAAGCCGTGGAAAGACATGTCGATGGACAGCGACTCGATCTGCGCTGATCGAGATGACTCTGGCGGGATCGAGCTCGGCAGTGAAGATACCGGTATTTAGATCGGTAAGCATAGCTCCTAGCATTAGCACGCAATCGCTATTTTCCACCCCTGCTTTCACGTTTGGTTCGCTAAGTGCGCCGCTGTAAACGCCGAGAAACCCGGGCGTTTTTTCGTTGAGCAGGGATTTGCCGAGAATTGTTGTTGCAAAAGGAATCGCCGTTTGCCGCACAATCTTTTCCAGCTGCGATTGCAAACCGAAGCGATGAATTTCAACGCCGGCAAGAATGACCGGGTTTTTTGCCGCTTCGAGTAAGGTGAGAATTTCTTCCAAAGCTTCCGCCAGCGTCGCTTCATCATAGTAGCGAGGGACGTCAGTCGCGGGTAGAACGTTAGGTGTACGCCAGTTCAAGCAATCCCGTGGCACTTCAATGTAGGCCGGTCGTTTAGTGTTTTTTGCTTCTGCGATTACGCGATGAATTTCGCCAGCCGCCGTTGCAGGGTTGTCCAAAACGGCTTGCGCGCAAGTAACCTCACGGAAAATACGTAATTGGGATCCGAAATCGCGGACGCGATGGTGAAGCAAAGCATCGGACGATTGTTCTTCGACGCCTGGGGCGCCGCTGATGACGATCACAGGTGCGCGTTCGGCATAGGCTTGTGCGGTGGAGTTAATCAATTTTAGCCCACCGACACCATAAGTGACGCACACGGCCCCTAAGCCATTCAGTCGCGCGTAGGCATCGGCCGCAAAACCCGCGCTTTGCTCGTCGCAAGTATTAACCACATTGATTTCGCTATTGGTGAGAGCGTCGAATAAGCCCAACACATAGTCGCCCGGGATACCGAAGATATGATTGATTCGATTATCGCTCAGCGCCGCAAGCAAAGCGTCTGAAATAGTGATTGTCTGACTCATGGTATGTTCCGCCGTGCAAGTTAACTATTTGATTCGCGAAATAGGCGCTGGTTCACCGACTTGCGCACAAATTTTCTGTCAAATGATGTTTCAAACTGAAAGAAGGTAAGAACAGATGTTAACACTCCGAAATCTTATTGTTGTTGTTACACTGCTGGTTATTGCGCCGAGTATGTCTGCCCAGATGGCCCCGATTCAGCTAACCAACCCAGCCGTGGATTCGGTGCCTGGCAACGATAATGCCGCTTGGATCGCCGATGAAAATATGGGTGTGCTGTATTGCGAATTGATTGAGGAGTCTACGCGGAAACGCGTCGTTTGCTACGACAGCAATGGCGCAGTATTGCCGCAAAGAGAAGGGCGTTGACTGCTCGACGAATAGATGATCGCCCGCACGCGTTGGTTAGGCAACTAAGGTGATATCCGTGCCGAGTAGTTTTCTCGTTCTGCCGACCCTACTCAGGCGCCGGATCAGGAAATTGCTCTCGCAATAGGCGCTTCAATATTTTTCCGCTGGGGTTACGAGGAATTTGCTCGGCAAAGGCAACCCCCTTAGGTTGCTTGAACCGCGCAAGTTTGTCGGAGCAGAATTGCAATACATCATTTTCCGACAAAGCGTTATCGTTTTTAACCACCACCGCAAACGGGGATTCGCCCCATTTCGCGCTTTCCTTACCGATTACACCTGCTTCCACGATATTCGGATGCTGCATTAATACCGCTTCAATTTCCGCCGGATAGACATTCTCTCCACCGGAGATCACCATATCTTTAATGCGGTCTTGAATGTAGACAAAACCTTCATCGTCCATCGTTGCGCTGTCCCCGGTATGCAGCCAACCATCAATAATCGACTCAGCGGTTGCGTCGGGCCGATTCCAGTATTCGCGCATAATGTGTGGTCCCCTGACGAGCACTTCCCCAGGCACATTAGGCGCACATTCGTTGCCGTCGCCATCAACGATTTTAACTTCAGTGTGAAAGAATGCTTTGCCGGTTGAGCCTGCTTTGGTTCTTGCGGCCTCCGAATCTGTTAGGCAGGCTGGGCCGCATGTTTCCGTCAATCCATAGACTTGTTGAATTTCGATGTCTAAAGCGGCGTAAGCCTCAATCAGTGATACCGGCACTGGGGCAGCGCCGGACATGAACCAACGTACGGAAGTGCTATCGTATTTTTCGTGGTCAGGTATCTGCAGCATGAAATTCAGCATCGCTGGCACCATAAGCCCGGTAGTGACCCGCTCTTTCTCAATAATCTCCCAGGCGAGTTTCGGATCGAAACTGCGCATGACCACATTAGTGATTCCCTGGTAAATCCCAATCGTCAGCGGGGTCAGCGAACCAACATGGAACATGGGTAGGGGGTTGAGATATCTGTCGCCTTCGTGAGCGTACATCGTCGCGGCAATCGTGAGCACACCCCATATTGAAGATTTATGGGTGTGGACAACGCCCTTTGGTAAGCCTGTAGTACCGGAGGTGTACATGATGTACATCATGTCGTCGTCGCTCGCTCGGATAGGCGGCTCATCGGCGTTTCCAGCATCGCGAAATTGTTGATAGCTAACAGCAAATTGCGCTATCTCCGTCCCCGTCGACAATTGCAGCCATTGCGTGACATCAGTTTTGTCGCCGCGAGATTCGAGATCGACGACATTATCGTAAAACTCTTCTCCAAAAATTAATCGCTTCGCGCCGCTGTCTTTCAAAATGAATTCGAGCTCGTCAGGTACCAAGCGCCAGTTTAGCGGTACGGCGACCGCACCTATTTTTGCACACGCAAAATAAGTCTCGATAAATTCGCTGCCGTTCATCAATAAAATGGCGAGGCGATCGCCTTTTTGTATGCCGTCGGCAACTAAAGCGTTAGCCAATTGGTTGCAGCGATTATTGAGCGCTTCGAAAGTAAGCCGCTCGCCGGTATTACCGTTTACGAATGCTTCTGTACGCGGGTTTAAAAATGCTCGCTTGGCGAGCAGCAGGCCGAGGTTATTTTCCATCTTGTGTTTTTATACCGTGTTCTTGTTTCGTTACGTCTTCGCTTGCCCTATCTTGCCGAACGGGCGGAGAAACTGAAAAGTTCAGCAGGTTTCGCGGCCGACAAATTTAGGCCGTCTATAGCACCTCGCGCGCCAGGTCATCCATCTCACGTTGGAGTTCGGCAGCGGTTCGCCCTTGCAACCAAATGGTTAATTGTTCGGCGCCAGCATCTTCGAGCGCTTGGTATTGTGTTTGGTCGCGATACTGACCGTCGCCGCCGAGCACCGTAATGCGAATTTCTGCTGGATCGCGCCCATATTCGGCGCAAAAATCTTCAATTTGTTTCCGCCCGTCGGCGATCATTGATGGCTCGGCAACAACCGGGATCCAACCGTCGGCCCATTGCACCATGCGGCGAAAAACTCGTTTCGCCCATTCACCGCCAAAAATGATGCTCGGAAGGTAAATTGGCGGATTAGGATTTTGTACTGGTTTGGGAAAACACTTTACCGGAGGATGATCGTAGTACTTGCCATGATGCTCTGACGTTTCTTGTTGCCAGCATCCTTTCATGACTTGGACAGCCTCTTTCACTTGGGTCCAGCGGTGATCGAAATCGCCACCAAGTATTTCCGATTCTTCACGGCACCACCCGGCGCCAATACCGAAGTGAAAACGTCCATTGCTGAATGAATCAAGAGAGGCAACTTCTTTGGCAAGATGTAGCGGATGCCTTTCTGGTACGAGAAGTACCCCGGTACCTAATTCGATGGTGCTCGTAACGGTCGCTGCCCGCATTAGCGCAATCAACGGATCGGGCATTTTCCATAGATAATCGGGTTCTGGGTTATCCGGGGTACCGCCCGGGTAAGGATCGCTATACTCAACGGGGAAGATAATGTGATCTGGGACCCAATAGGAAGCAAATCCAAGATCCTCTGCGTGCTTAGCAACAACCGCAGGATCGGCTTCCATATCTGGCAAAATGGAAAAAACTCCAACTTTCATATAGCACCTTTGTATTTAAATTGTGATTGTTTGAATGAATTACTTCGAGTCTGATTCAATGCGGACCTTGCGCGAATCGAAAGCGATATAGCCGATTAATTTTTCGGCGAAATCGAACGGCTGCGCGTAGCGCCAAGCAATATCTGCATCCTCGTCAGCACCATTGCCTGCTAAATCAAAGTACTCGGTATCGCCTTTCAACGGGCAGTGTGTAGATTTTGCAGTTTTCCTGAGTACTTCTTCTTTGACGTCCTCAACCGGAAAGTAAATGACGGGTTCGTAAATGCCGTAACCCACTTCGCTTAAAACTAGTGCGTTGGACGTTTCGGCTAGAGTTTGACCCTTGTAGCTCGCGACGAAATGTTTATCTGGATATTTAAATTGCATAAAATGGCGCGGTTCATCAGGGCGATGAATCGCGTCTTTCACCAAGGTTATTTGGTCCACTTCAGGTACTCCGCTCACTGGGCTGGTTATTTTTTTAATGTGCTCGGTCGCGCCCCTCAATTGCGCGCGCCATCATTCTCGGCCGAAATGCTATCACTGCTTGCGCATCTCGCAAATGCCCACGCATAATTGCCGCGTTGCAGCAAATCGCTAGCTGGCCGGACCGCATGCAAGCTCGCTATTGAATGTATTGGCATTATGACCAATGAAGCGCGATAGAATATCCCGACACGGTCAATGAAATGAGGGGGGACGGTGAAAATATCTTTCCGCTTAAACAGCGAACCAGTAACAGCCGACGTGGAGACGCGCGATCTATTAGTTGATTTTTTGCGTGATCAGCTCGGGCTTACTGGCACGCACGTGGGTTGTGATACAAGTCAATGCGGCGCGTGCACCATCCATGTCGACGGACGTTCAGTAAAGAGTTGTACGCTCTTAGCGGTGCAAATTGACGGTGCTGATTTAACCACCATTGAAGGGCTTGGAAGTAGGGATTCTTTGCATCCGCTGCAACAGGCCTTTCGAGAAGAGCACGGCTTGCAATGTGGATTTTGTACTCCAGGTATGATCATGAGCAGTGCGGATTTACTAAAACATAATCCAACGCCAAACGACGCAGAAATTCGTGAATGGCTAGAGGGTAATCTTTGTCGTTGCACGGGATATCACAATATCGTTAAGGCGGTTAGGACTGCAGCGACCGCCATGAATACGGGATCGGTAGGTGGCGAAACATGAGTCACGGTATAGGCCAAGCTGTTAGGCGCAAAGAAGACATACGATTTATCACTGGGCAAGGGCAGTACACAGCCGATGTGAATGTTCCTGAGCAATTACACCTAGCCGTGCTAAGGGCGCCCGTTGCGCATGCCGTCATTAACGGAATCGACACAACAGAGGCTGCCGCGGCGGAAGGGGTTGTCAGCGTGATTACCGCTCACGATCTGAGCGCCGCAGGAATTAGAGATCTGCCCTGTAAAGTCAACGTGTTGAATGAAGACGGTAAACCGATGGCGAAGTTTGAGCATCCTATTTTGGCTAAGGACAAAATGGTTTACTTCGGCGAGCCGGTTGCGGCCGTGATTGCCACAACCAAGTTGCTCGCAAAAGATGCCCTGGAACTCATCGAATTAGACTATGAGGAACTACCGGTTGCGGGCAGCGCGAGCGCGGCCCTAGAACCGGACGCGCCGCAACTATGGCCCGAGTTCAGCGGTAACCTAGCTTGCGATTGGCGCTTTGGCGACAAAGAAAAGACTGACAAGCTTTTTGCTGAGGCCGACCACGTTGTTAGCATTGATACAATTCAAAATCGTCTCGTGCCTAGTTCGATGGAACCGCGTGCCACACATGCAAGTTATGACGCGGGCAAAGATGAATACACGTTGTACATGGCCAACCAAAATCCGCATCTTTCGCGCTCACTTAGTTGCCGTGACACGATGAATATTCCGGAGCACAAATTGCGTTTAATCGCGCCGGATGTGGGTGGTGGCTTCGGATCGAAGACGCCACAATACTCTGAAGAGTATTTGTGTCTGTTTGGCGCCAAGCTAACGGGTAAGCCTGTGAAATGGGTCAGTGAACGCAGCGAGTCATTCGTCTCTGATGCGCATGGTCGAGATCATGTTACCCATGCGGAGATGGCGCTAAATAGCGACGGTAAAATACTCGCCGTTCGCTCCGAGCATGTTGCCGATCTTGGTGCTTATGCGATGCTGTTTGGCCCGCTAATACCCACAACGCTCTATGCCACAATGCTGAGTGGCGTTTATACCGTGGAGAGTGTTTATGCCCGGGTTAAGTTAGCAGTATCGAATACGGTACCGACTGACGCTTATCGAGGCGCTGGTCGCCCGGAGGCCGCATACACTGTTGAACGGCTAGTGGAATTGGCTGCGGCCAAGATTGGCTTATCTTCGACCGAAATCCGACGCCGAAATTTTATTCCAAAAGACGAATTCCCTTACGAAGTATGCACCGGGTTGTTTTATGACTCCGGCGACTACGAGCAATGCATGTCTCTGGCCTTGAACGCGATCAACTATGAGGAGTTCGACCGACGTCGCGCCGAATCTGAAGCGCGCGGCAAGTTGCGAGGCATGGGATTAGCGGTTTATACGGAAGTTGCAGGCGTTGGTCCTTCTGGACCGCTCATGGCGGGCGGTTCGGAAATCGGGTTTTATGAAGTAACCTCAGTGCGCGTTAATCCGGATGGTACGGTCACCGTACTCACCGGCTCGCATAGTCATGGTCAAGGGCACGAAACGTCGTTCGCACAAATTGTTGCGGATGAACTTGCGATGGATATTGATGACATTGAAATAGTCCATGGAGACACGGCGAAAATTCCCTACGGCGTGGGGACATTCGCTTCTCGCTCAATAAGTTTAGGGGGCGGCGCGTTGAGCTTAGGTTTGAAAAAAGTGATCGCAAAAGGACAGATTATTGCGGCTCACGTGCTAGACGCGGATATCGACAACCTCGAGTTTATTGATGGATTTTATAAAGTGAAGAACTCGGATCAGATTCTCGCTTTTAAAGAGGTCGCGCATCTTGCCTACGTGCCATCTAACTTTCCGCACGGCGAAATTGAGCTCGGGCTAGAAGAAACCACCTACTACGACCCGCCTAACTTTACCTTTCCGGCAGGTTGTCATTGCTGCGAAATTGAGATCGACCCCGAGACTGGAGAAGTCAGCATAGAGGACTATACCGTTGGCGATGATTTTGGCCAAATTATCAACCCAATGATTGTGGAGGGGCAGGTGCACGGTGGGCTTGCACAGGGAATTGGACAGGCGCTAACAGAGCATGCGATTTACGATGTGGAAAGCGGCCAACCATTGACCGGTAGTTTCCTAGACTATTGCATGCCGCGCGCGGATAACTTGCCTAACTTTACGGTTGAGTCCATCGATAGTTGGACAGACTCTAACCCACTAGGCGCAAAGGGTTGCGGCGAAGCCGGCGCAATAGGCGCGCCTGCGGCGGTCATGAATGCGATATTTGATGCATTGAAAGCGCTCGGTGTCACTGAAGCACACCTCACCATGCCAGCGACCTCGGCGAAGATTTGGCGCGCGATTCAGGAGGCCAAATAAATGTACCGTTTTGATTACGCCAATCCGCAAAGTATCGAGTCGGTAGTGGAATCACTCCAAGCCGATTCGGAGGCTACGATTATTGCTGGTGGCATGACGCTCCTACCCACGATGAAGCTTCGCCTCGCCGCACCAAGTCAACTACTGGATATTACCCGCATCGATACGCTACATGGTATCCAGATTGCGGAAGGGGAAATCAGCATTGGTGCCGCAACTACCCATGCAAGGGTTGCGGCAGACGCACAAATTCAGACGCGCTTACCGGCGCTCGCGGGGCTTGCGAACGGTATTGGCGATCCCCAAGTACGCAATCGTGGCACCTTGGGCGGGTCGGTCGCTAATAACGATCCGGCAGCGGATTACCCGGCCGCGGTTCTCGCTTTAAATGCCACCATTGTGACTGATAGACGCGAGATATCGGCGGATGATTTTTTCACCGATATGTTCGAAACGGCGTTAGATGATGATGAAATTATCGTTTCAGTTAAATTCCCGATTCCTGAATTTGCAAACTACGTTAAGTTCCCCAGTCCGGCATCTCGATACGCGCTAGTGGGGGTTTTTGTCGCCCGTAGTGGCGGGCAGGTGCGTGTAGCAATAACTGGCGCCGGGCCATATGTATTTCGATTTAAGGATGCTGAAGCTGCGCTTGAACAACGATTCCATGCAGATGCCTTGGTGGACGTGAGTTACCCTGCCGACGAACTCAACGAAGATTTACACGCCGACGCGAGCTATCGCGCTAATTTAATTACAGTGCTAACCAAGCGCGCACTGACGTCAGGCTAGTTCGGCTCGATGTTCGTAATGCCGTCAAAGACGAACTAAAACGCACAAACCTGGGTTGATCAAGATGACGACGAATCCTCACGCAGACGTTTACGATTTATGCGTTATTGGGGCCGGCGCGGCAGGTCTTAACGCGCTTGCTGTGGCCAGAGATTACTTGCCGAAGGAAGCCCGCGTTGCCTTAGTCGACCGTCGTGATGCCGTCGGCGGTATGTGGGTTGATACCTATGACTATGTGAGATTGCACCAACCGTACCGAATGTTTACTGCTGCAGATGTGCGGTGGCGAGAATCGCATTCTCGTGATTATTTGGCCGATAAAGACCAGGTGCTGGCGCATCTGCGGGATTGTTTAGATGCGTGTTCGGATGCCTATCATCTAGAAAAATATTTTGGATATGAATTTCTTAGTCTAAGTGAGGAAGAATTCGATGATGAATGGACGGCAGTGATTGAACTCTGCCAGAAAGATTCCGGCAACGCCCAAAAAATCCGCGCCAAACGATGTATCAAGGCTTTTGGTTTTCGCGTACCGCAAAATCCGCCTTTGGAATTTTCCTCTAATAAGGTTAGATCTATTTCGCCCCACCGCGAGGTGTTTGAAAGCGCCGAGTTTGGCACATCAGAAGCGCCGTGTTTCATAGTCGGTGGCGGTAAAACGGCGATGGATACCGCCGTAAACATTCTGAATGGGAACCCGGGAAGACAGGTTTCGCTTTTGGTAGGACGGGGTACGGTATTTTTAAATCGCGAAAAGACGTGTGGGCCGGGGTTTAAACGTTGGGTTGGAGGGCAGACAACGCTCGATGGTTTTTTAGCGCTTGGCACGCTATTTAATGGCGAGAATCACGCTGAGGTCATGGCATTCTTGAAGCAAAATATGTCCGTTCAGTTGGACAACAGTTTCGAAAATTATTTTTTT
>JBCCFA010000064.1:0-13580 GCA_039029975.1 Pseudomonadota bacterium | reverse complement strand
CCACCGTGGATTCCTTCCACCCTTGCAGATCCTCATAAATTGGCGTGACCTGCTCCAGCGCCTCCGCACCAGGTGGGGCCATCGTTAACTGACCATCACCTGATTCATATCCAACGCAAATTCTAATGATGTCGAGACCATCCAGCACATCAAGTTTCGTGACGCACAATCCGGATAAGCTATTGATCACTTTCGCTCGACGTAATGCGGCAGCATCAAACCAACCACAGCGCCTTGGCCTGCCGGTAGTCGCACCGAATTCGTGACCTTTCGTCGCAAGATGCTCTCCCATTTCATCGAACAATTCCGTCGGAAATGGGCCGGAACCTACTCGAGTGGTATAAGCCTTGGTAATGCCTAAAACATAATCAATTTGGCACGGGCCACTGCCCGCGCCAGTCGCCCCAAAACCCGCCGTCGTATTCGAGGAAGTGACATAGGGGTAAGTGCCGTGGTCGATATCTAGTAAAGTACCTTGCGCACCTTCAAACAAAACATTCGCTTCGCGCTCATGGCAATCGTAGATCGCTTCTGCAACATCAGTGACCATTGGCGCCAGTGTTTCAACATGCGCCATTTGTTGATCTAGGATTTGTTGGAAATCGAGCGCGTCAGTTTTGTAGTAATTCGTGAGAACAAAATTGTGGTAATCCAACACCTCGCCAAGTTTGGCTGCAAATCGCTCTCGATGTAATAAATCGGACACCCGTAAGGCTCGGCGCGCCACCTTATCTTCATATGCAGGACCGATCCCGCGACCAGTCGTACCAATCGCTTGCGCTCCGCGCGCTTTCTCTCGCGCCAAATCCAACGAAACATGATAGGGAAGGATGAGGGGACAGGCGCCGCTGATCCTTAAGCGTTGTTTCGCCGGTACACCCTTGCCTTCCAACATATCCAACTCTTCCATGAGTGCTTCCGGCGACACGACCACACCATTACCAATATAACAGGCGGTATCAGCGCGAAGAATGCCGGACGGAATCAAATGCAGGATAGTTTTTTCGCCGTCGATGACCACTGTGTGACCCGCGTTATGCCCGCCTTGAAATCGGACCACCGCATCCACTCGGTCAGTAAGCATGTCGACAACTTTACCTTTACCTTCGTCTCCCCACTGGGTGCCAATAATAATGACCGATTTGCCCACGTTTTACCCTTTTTGTAGTAACTTTTAGTATTTCAAGCAAGCGACACGCATGCGACTATAAATCACGCGTTTGCCATTTACCTTCGTGCAAAAATAGTTCTTGCTCGCAACCCATTTCTCGAGCATCTGCCTGTTGGTCGGGTAAGGCCTGTATAACGATTTCTCCTGCGGCTCTAAGCGACGCGACTGCTGCCAGCAGCGCGTGCTCTGTGCCAACCGGCGCGAAAATTGCGCGCTTGTTCGGCGCACAGATTGGACTGATCCCAATAAGCGTTTTCAAATCTGCGCTGAACCCAGTCGCAGCACGCTCGCGGCCGAAATTTTTTCCCACATTGTCGTAACGACCACCCCAAGCAATGGCTCGACCAATTTTTCCAGAGTATGCGGCAAAGGTAACGCCCGTGTGATAGTGATAACCACGGAGCTCAGCTAAATCCAAATGCAAATTCACATTCGGAATTCGTATTTGCAACATCGCGACTAGTTCTTTGAAGTCCCGTAATGCCTGTTGGACAGGTGCCGCCGCGTCGCTAAACATGTCGGTGATATTGGTTAATATTTCGGGACCACCGTCCAATTTCGTTAGGGCCGTGAATTGGTGTTTTATCGCGCTGCTTACGTCAAAAGCTTCCAAGCTAGCAATAAGCTCATCTTCCGCTTTACGCAGCAGAATTTCGAGCACCGCATCTTCCTGCGATTTATCTAACCCTGCGGTTTGGGCAAGCGCTTTGAAGACGCCCATGTGACCGAGCTCTAAGGTAATAGGCGCTAGACCTGATATCGACAACACTTCGGCCATCAAACACGCGATTTCTACATCGCTTTCAACGCCATCATGCCCGTAGAGCTCCGCGCCGAGTTGCAGTGGATTCCGTGAGCCAGCGAATTTATCCGGTTTTGCGTGCACTACCGGGCCGAGGTAACACAATCGTTGCGGTTTATCCGTTTGTAGCCTATGCGCATCAATACGAGCCACCTGCGGCGTGATGTCCGCGCGCAGACCCATCATTTTACCGCTCACCTGGTCCACGACTTTTAAGGTTTGAAGATCTAGATCGTCCTCACTAGAGAGCAAGGAATCGAGAAACTCGACAACGGGTGGAATAACTAATTCATAGCCCCAGTGAGTAAACGTATCGAGAATTTGCCGCCGCAGACATTCCAGCTTAGCGGCATCTGGCGGTAAGACCTCATCGACCCCGTCAGGCAGTAACCAACGCTTGTTCTGCATCTAGTTATCTCACTACGTACAATAATACGACGCCTATAACCATGCTGGCTAAACCCATGCTGCGTAATTGGCTTTCAGGCGCTTGCATCATTGCGGCTAAATATTTTTTAAAACGCGTTGGATTCAGAAATGGGAACATGCCTTCAATGATCAACACCAGCGCCAATGCCGCAAATAGGTCTTGCCACATATTAGGCTAGTCGCCAGTGGGCGCAGGGCTGGTCACGGATTCACATCAAATCGGCGCGCGTCGCCTTATTGTGTCCCCGGGTTGCCGAAATATTTAAAAAACTCTGAATCGGGGTCAAGCAAAAAGACGTCTTCGCGAGACTTAAAGCTAGATTTGTAGGCATTCAAGCTTCGGTAAAAATCGTAAAATTCTTGGTCTCTTTCAAATGCGCCCGCGTAAACTTCCGTCGCGACTGCGTCGCCCTCACCGCGCAGTACTTCGGCGTCGCGGTAAGCCTGGGCACCAATAACTGTCCGATTTTTGTCTGCTTGAGCGCGAATGGTAATTGCCTCTTTTTCGCCGCGGGCACGAATCTCGCGGGCGACACGAGCCCGTTCCGAGCGCATTCGATCATAAACGTTTTGCGACACCTCGGCCGGCAGATCTATCCGCTTCAGTCGAACATCGACGATTTCCATGCCGAGTTCTTCGGCGCGTTCGTCAGCGGTCTTGGTCACGCTACTCATGATCGCGCCCCTTTCGCCAGAAACAACTTCCTTCACTGTGCGGGTAGAGAACTCGTTGCGCAGGCCATCATTGATTTTTTGATAAAGCAGTAAACCCGCGCGGCGCGAATCGCCGCCGGTTGCGACGTAAAACTTGACGATATCTTTAATCCGCCAGCGCACGAATGAATCGACAATAACGTCTTTTTTCTCGTCTGTTAAAAAACGCTGCGGCTCCGCGTCTAGCGTTTGTAAACGCACGTCATATTTCTTGATGTTTTCGAAGAAAGGAATTTTATAATGCAGGCCCGGGTCATAATCTGCGCGTACAATTTTCCCAAGCTGAAATTTAATGACACGCTCTTGTTCATAGACTCGAAATACAGACATCAAACCAAGGCCAAGGATGATTGCGAGCACGATGAGTATTCTTGAAAACATTTATCGAGCACCTCGCATACGACTGTTAGTCCTTTCCCGACTGGAAGACGCCGGCGCTTCCGGTAAGTTTGTATTGTCCGGCAACAAATCACGTAATTGCTGGCCGCTAGCTCGGCTTGGGCCACGATTCATCATTTTGTCGAGGGGTAAATACAATAAGCTGTTACTGCCGCTACCTGATTTCGCGTCGAGCATGATTTTCGGGTTATTGGAAAAAACTTCTTCGACTGTTTCCAGATAAAGTCGTTTCCTGGTCACCTCGGGCGCTTTGCGGTATTCAACTAATAGTTGATTGAAACGCTGCGCTTCACCTGTGGCCTCAGCAATCACTTGCTCCTTATATCCCTCTGCCTCCAACAAAATCCTTGCAGCTTCACCTTGTGCTTTCTCGACAACCTCATTGCGATAGGCTTCTGCCTCGTTGATTCTGCGTTGTTCGTCCTCACGCGCCTTAATCGCGTCGTCGAATGCGGCTTTAACCTGTTCCGGCGGTTTTGCGGGTTGCATGTTGACACTAGTCACTTCGATACCAGAATCGTAATTATCAAGTATCTGCTGGATGAGAGTTTGGGCGTCAGTAGCAATCTGCGCGCGCCCTTCGGTAATGACAAAATCGAGCGTACTTTGGCCAATAATGTCGCGAATCGCGCTTTCGCTTACTCGCAGTACGGTGACATCCGGATCGGCGATCAAAAACAAATAATTCCTAACCTCTTTGATTCGATACTGAACCGCCATCTCCACATCGACGATGTTTTCGTCGCCTGTGAGCATCGTCGCGTCGACTTGGATAGGTCGTATTTGGTCCACGTTAATCTTGACGACTTCCTCGATTGGTCGTGGGAAACGCAGGTGCGGACCAGGTAGTAAAGTATCGACGTATTTACCGAAACGCATGACTACGCCGCGCTCCGCGGGCTCAATCCGATAAAACATCTCAATGATCAGCAATAGGATTAGGCCGATAATAATCGGAATCCACATGAATCGGGGGCCATCGCCCCGACCGGTTGAAGAACGACGACCACCAAACAGTCCGCCAATTCTGTCCTGCATTTTTTTGACGACCTCATCCAAATCCGGTGGGCCATCGTCGTCTCGTCGGCCGCGCCACGGGTCGCGGTCATTGCCGTCAGGGTCATTCCAGGCCATTCAATGTTTCCGAGTTAGTAATTCAGTTTAAAGAGGTGTGCGCACAGTAAATTCAATTGTACGGGGCATACTAGCCTTGTTCAATTCAAACCCTTTACGTAGAGGCTGAATCGAATTCCGTTTCCAGCGCAGTGATATCCCGCAATTCGAAGTTATTTTGCTTGATTTGACTGTCCTTTAGCCCTAATTCTCGGGCCAAACTTGGCCACCGATCCTTGGCAAGCGTAATTTCCAGTTCCCATCCTCCGACGGTCAGTTCCGTTTCATCAATAACGGCGCCAAGTTCATAGAGTTTAGATCGGGCCCGACCAAACTCCGGTGACAACGCGAGCAGAAAACGCTCTTTCGTGATGTCGAGATGTTCTGAGATGGCATCAAGTAACAAATGGACCCCATCGCCAGTTTTAGCCGATAACCAAACAGCCCTGATTCGACCATTGGCGCCTCTCTCGATTTTCGGTGTCGACGCGTTTAAGCGGTCAATTTTGTTGTAAACCAAGATGACTGGTACGTCTCCCGCGCCGATCCTTCCTAGCGTTTGTGTTACTTCTTCGATGTGCTCGTCGCGCTCAGCGGCGCTGGCATCGACGACATGCAATAAAACACTGGCATCTTTGGATTCTTCGAGCGTCGCTTGGAAGGCGGCGATGAGTTCCGGAGGCAAATCGCGAATAAACCCAACGGTATCGCTGAGCAATACCGGATGTTCGCCCGGCACGTTGATGCGCCGCAAAGTTGTATCTAGTGTCGCAAAAAGCTGGTCGGCGGCGTAAGCGTCAGCTGCGGAAAGCTGGTTAAATAAAGTGGATTTTCCAGCATTGGTGTAACCCACGAGCGAAGCAATTGATAGGTGCGCTCGCCGTCGAGCACGCGCACTTTGCTGCCGTTGACTTCTGACTCGAGCAAGACGTTGATTAATCTGCTTGATCCGCTGCCCGATTATTCGCCGATCAGATTCCAATTGTGTTTCGCCAGGTCCACGCATCCCGATACCGCCTTTCTGTCGCTCCAAGTGCGTCCAACCGCGGATGAGGCGCGTGGATTGATGTTCCAATTGCGCGAGCTCAACTTGCAACTTACCTTCGAAAGAACGGGCGCGCTGAGCGAAAATATCCAATATCAAGCGAGTGCGATCGATCACACGGCAGCGCAGCGTTGTTTCAAGATTTCGTTCTTGGGCAGGGCTCAATTTGTGGTCGAACAACACGAGATCGGCATCTGTCGTTTGAATTAACGCGCGAAGCTGCTCAACCTTGCCCGAGCCGATGAAATACTTTGGGTCAGGGGCCTCTCTTCGCGCAGTCAAAACATCAACTACCGAAGCACCGGCAGATTTCGCTAGTTCCGCAAACTCGCTAAAATCATGCTGGTCGGCGGTTCTAAAACTTACCGCGACGAGAATGGCGTTCTCGCCGTCTTCCGGACGCTCAAACAATGGGCGCCCTCAGATGGCTTGCTGCAATGTTAGCTTGAACCTTCAGACTCTTCGCCGTCTTCACCGTCACCGCGAGGCAGTTTTACATTGCGTGAAGGGACAACCGTGGAGATGGCGTGTTTGTAAACCATTTGGCTCACTGAGTTCTTCAAAAGGATGACAAACTGGTCGAATGATTCAACTTGCCCTTGCAATTTTATGCCGTTTACGAGGTAAATAGATATCGGAATTCGCTCCTTGCGAAGTGCGTTGAGGTAAGGCTCCTGAAGTGATTGGCCTTTGCTCATATCTCTCTCCTTATTGTTGTTTATTGTTGTTCTGAATCGCTTTTCTAAATTTAAGCCGCTCCTAATCATACGAGGGGCCGGAACGATCGGATCTGCGTTGTCCGCTGCATAGCGAACTAACGCTCTAAAGAATTAATGCCAAGCAATAAGTATATATAAATTAATTGGAAAAAACTGCCTTCTTCACCGTATTGAGAACTGTTACAAAAGCGTTAGAAGCGGCAGAATCTATCCACTTACAATCTGCTTCTCCGCGAAACCAGGTGTATTGACGTTTTGCCAGCCGTCTCGTGGCGACCACCCCATCGTGCACCATTTGGCGACGCGTGCTGTGTCCGTCAATAAATTGCCACACCGCACGATATCCAACCGCACGCAAGGCCGGCACATCAAATTGAACCCGCGGATCTCGATACAGCTGCAACACTTCGTTCACCAGTCCCTCCGCCAACATTGTTTGGAACCGGGACGCTATCGCTGGGTGCAGGGTAGCCTTCTCTGCTGGCGCGAAAACGATTTTCACCAGCGGATACGGGATAGCGTTGTGCTCGCCATTCAACAGGTATTCGCTGAACGGTTTTCCCGTGACCCGAAAGATCTCTAAGGCCCGCAACACGCGCTGCGGATCGTTCGGATGGATGCGCGCGGCGCTTGCCGCGTCTACCGCTTGCAAGGAAACGTGCATCGCCGCACTCCCCTCGGCCGCGCATTCTTCCCTAAGTGCCTGACGCACCGCGTCGGGTACATCGGGCAGATCAGCGATGCCGCGCTCCAAAGTGCGAAAATATAATCCAGTCCCTCCAACCAACAGCGGCACATTACCGCGGTTATGAATCTCAGCAATCGTCTGCAACGCGTCTTCGCGAAAGTCAGCCGCAGAATAGGATTCGTGGGGTTCTCGAATATCAACTAAATGATGAGGGTATGCCGCCAGCACGTGCGGATTTGGTTTCGCCGAGCCGATGTTTAGGCGTCGATAAACCTGGGCAGAATCCACACTAACGATTTCCGCCGGTAAGGCATCGCACAAACGAAGCGCTAAGTCACTTTTACCTGCGGCCGTGGGGCCCATTAAAAAGACGACTGGCGGTAACGCAGCGCTTGCCTTGTCGAATGTCATGTTGATGCTCGGCTGAAGGTTGTTAAAAAATGCTCAAGAATCCGTGAGAAATTCTCGCCAATCGGCATCCGAGCGTTCAATCAAAAAATCTCGGCAATCAATTGTCTGCGCTTCGGCTTGCGCCAATAAATCGACAAACCAACGCTTTTTCGCCGCCGCAGTGCTCGGGATTTGGACGGTTCTTACTGCAGCCTGAACGATATCGCTATCGATAGCGTCGCAGTGCTTGTGCCCGCGTGCCAGCTCTTTGAGAAACTCAGTGTAATCTAGTGGCGGTAGGGCAACTGGAATTTCACGCAAGAGCAATCTATCTGGCCCAATTTCCTCAACCACAACACCGGCCGCATGCAACCGCTCGCGATTACGTGAAACGTATACGGCCTCATCAGCGCCGCACGGCTCCGGCACTATCAGCGGGCGGGACCGTTTATCCTGCCCTAGTTTATGTTGGAACAACTCGACCAACAGCTTATCGAGCGCCAGCGCCCGAAGTTGACCGGAATCAAGGTAAATAACAAACTCGCGCGCGATTATGTCGGCGAGTACGACGTTTTCTCCCGCGACAAATTCGAGCGCGCTTTGCCGGTGTGATCGCATAGCGGCGGGTCGATGTCGGTTAGCTGAATGCGAGGGCGAACGCGTTTTCGGATGATACGTAGCGTTAGTATCCGGTTCGCTCACCATTTGAACCGGCTGTTGGCTAGTTCCCGCCACCCCACTGGCATCGACGTCTTTAAGCCACTCAACAACGAAACTATACAGCTGGTCATGGATGCGTCGCGGGTCGGTAAATCGGACCTCCGATTTTGTCGGATGCACGTTAATATCGACCTCATTTGTCGGTAGCCCCATGGCCAGTGCAAACGCAGGATAACGGCCTTCCGGCGTATTTTCGTGGTAGGCGACGCGAACGGCATGCGACAGCGACTTGTCTTTAATAATGCGCCCATTGAGAGAAAAATACTGAATATCACTGCGCGGTCGATGGTAGCCAATGGGTCCTAATAAGCCTGCGATAGAAAAACCCTGTTCTTGGCGTTGCGCGAACGTTGCAGAAGACGCGAAATCTTTGCCAAAAATGGTGTGGGCGCGCCGCAGGTTTGTCTTACCTTCTGGATCGGGTGCTAGTCTGAAGATTTGTTTTTTATCGGCTGTAAGGCTGGCCCCAATATGAGGATGGCAAAACGCAAGTTGCTTAACGAGTTGCAGGATCAGCAGCTGTTCTGTACGCGCTTGCTTTTGGAATTTCTTCCGTGCCGGCGTGTTGCCAAACAACGCCGTCACTTCTACTGTTGTGCCAACGGGATAAGCTGGCGCGGGTTCGACTGCGCCAAGCTCTCCGAATTTCACGTCAATTTTCGACGCGTGCGACGCGCCAATAACTCTTGAGGTTAACCGGAGCTCCGCTACCGAAGCGATGCTCGCCAGTGCCTCACCTCGAAACCCCAAACTTCCAATCGTGGTTAGTTGCTCGCTGTCTTGAATTTTGCTCGTACAGTGTCGCTGCAACGCTAATTGCATCTGGTCAGCGGCAATGCCGAAACCATCGTCCGCAACAACGATTTTTTCTAAGCCGCCCTCAGCCAGCTGAATATCGATCGTGTTCGCCCCGGCGTCGAGCGCGTTCTCACACAACTCCTTAACGACCGAATACGGACGTTCAACAACCTCGCCCGCGGCGATTTGGTTAATAACGTGATCTGCCAGCAATTTGATTTTTGTCGAACTAGACATCCCGCAAGTGTATCGCGGTGGTCGACCGGCGGCGAGCTAACCGATTGGGTAGTTGAGCTGATTAAAGATTACGCGCATCGCAAGAACGTCGCGTAATCTTGGCGCCAAGAAGCGTTACGGAATAGTCAGGATTTCCCCGGTTCGCACGCGATCACGTGACATTTCATTCGCGAGTTTAATGCTCTCCATGCTAACCGCGTAGCGCTCGGCTATCTCAGACAATGTATCGCCGCGAGTTACTTTGTGCTGACGCCGGTAGTTATCTGCAAATCGCGTCTCTGGCGGCGGATTCTCGCTGAAGTAATTAACAACGCCGCTAGTAATTGCATAAGCAAGCTTCCGCTGATACGTCTTGCTGCGAAGTCGCTTTTCTTCTGTAGGATTGGAAATGAAAGCAGTTTCCACCAGCAGGGACGGGATATCGGGCGACTTCAGGACCATGAACCCAGCATGTTGAACAGTGCGTTTGTGCACTTTACCCACTTTCTTTAGCGCTGATAGAACGGTATCCGCCGCATCGATTGACGCATCTATCGATGCGGTTTGCGATAAGTCAATCAACACTGATTTCACCACATCGTCTTTATCATGTAAGTGAACACCGCCAACGAGATCAGCCGCATTTTCGTTTTCGGCTAACCAGCGTGCCGCTTCGCTGCTGGCGCCGTGTTGTGACAGCACATAGACTGACGAACCGTGGACCCGCCGGTCTTTGAACGCATCAGCATGAATAGAAATAAACAAATCCGCTTGCTGATATCGAGCACGACGCATCCGTTCGCGCAAAGCAACGTACTCGTCGTTTTTGCGGGTTAGAATTGCGCGCATGCCGGGTTGACGATTGATTTCGCGCGCTAGCTCCTGTGATATCTCCAACACGATGTTCTTTTCGTATGTGCCATTTGGGCCAATAGCGCCAACATCACGGCCCCCATGACCCGCATCGATCGCGACCACAACATCACGCGTCGGTGTCGCGTTCGTGTTGCTGGAACTTTCGGCTGAACTAACTGCTGTTTCATCGAGCGCAGCTTGCCCTTCCGCGCTCATTAATGGCGCGGGGTTCGGCCGATCCGGTGCTTCAGCTGTTGGCGAATTGCTTTCCTTCGCACTTTGTTCGGCACCGCTGTCGCTTGATTCAGTGGCGTTTAGTAATGCGAGAGCTTTGGCGCCATCTTGGCTTTGCTCAGAAGTGGCTAGTTGTTCGAGTTTGGCTGCCCGCGGTTTCGGTTCGGGTTGTGCTTCAGCTTCGGCATTATCGCTGTGCATACCCTCATTGTTCGATGGGCGATACAAATCCAACACTAAGCGATGCCCATAATCTTGCCGCGGCGGTAGGACGGTATGTTGTAGTGCGACTTTATCGTTCAAGTCGAGCACGATCCGCAAACCCGTTTCGTGACGAACTGCGTATCGAAGTCGTTCTAGAACTTGGAAATCTTCGGCATTGCGACTTGACGCCGTCGGCAGTGCCAGCGAGCGTGGATAGGCGATATTTTCTATATCCACCACCACGCGATTGGGGTTTCGCATTTCAAAGGCATGGTAATTAATCGGGGAGTCGAGATCGAAGACGATCCGCGCGCGTTCTGGTTCTGCTCGCACGCGCACGTTAGCAATGCCCTCCGCCAGGACACTGCTAGAAAGTACACATAATAAGGCAAACGCGAATAGCCGCATCGGGATTTGGTTGAGTTGCTCTCCTTATCCCTTTTTAGCGTGTTACGCGTATTAATTCAAGTAAAAAATACCTATACCCTATAAACCGATGAATTTATTATTGTTTTCTTGTTCGAAAAGCCACTTTTCTGCTTCAGGCGACAGTGCCTCAACGTGGGCTTCCCGATGTTGGTCGCAATGCGTCAAGCGCACCGCAAAATCCACCATAGTGAGTCTATCGGCGCCGTTTTCGGGCCACTCAACTAAGACGTCGAAATTGTCCGCCAGATATTCCTCGAAGCCAATAAAATCGAGCTCGGCCGGCTCAGCGATTCGGTAAAGATCGAAATGATGCAAACCGCCAGGCTGATTCTTGCCAGCTTGGCGTTCGTCCAAAAGGTTCAATTCTCGATAATCGTAGCTTTCAACAAGCGTGAATGTAGGACTTTTCACCGCGCCACCATAGCCGCGCGCGCGTAAAAAACCTCTCGTAAAGGTGGTCTTCCCAGCACCTAGGTCGCCGCTGAGCGTTAGCAATAAAGGACGGAACATTACTGCGGCAAAGATAGCGCCACAAGCTTCGGTGGCGTCGACCGTGAGCAGTTCGAATTTTATTTCCGCAGTTCGCTCCTGCGTCATCAGGGCACCATCAACGTTGGATTGATGAGCTAGTTCACCAATTGCCGGATGTGCGGCATCAAATCTCGGGCCAACATGCCGCGCTCACCCTGCAATGCGGCCCGATCACCCGCACGCGCATGCACGCATGCCCCCAAACGCGTGGCATCAGGTATCGTTAAACCTTGAGCAACCAGTCCCGCAATAATGCCGGTTAGCACGTCTCCCATACCGCCACTACCCATGCCAGGATTACCGTGTAATAAAACTTCGGGCATATCATCGCTGATCACAATGCTACCAGCCCCTTTTAGAATGACGGCACCGCCATATTTGCTTGCTATCTCCTTGGCCGCCAGCAGGCGATCAGTTTGTATCGCGGCGACCGTTACGCCCAACAACATGGCGGCTTCGCCAGGGTGAGGGGTTAATACCCAGTCAGTTCTTTTAGTTGGCTCGGCGGCCAGTAACCGGAGCGCGTCAGCATCAACGACTAGGGGAAGCTTCGTTTCCAACACTTTCGAAAAACGTCCCATCGCCGCATTGTCCGTGCCCAAGCCAGGACCGATGGCGATCACGCTTGCACGTTCCAGTAAATTATCTAACTCAGACAAGTGATCGATTCGTCGCGACATTATTTCGGGTCGCTCCGGGTTAATCAGCTCCGGTCCGTCTGCGTAACCTACTAAAGTAACGAGCCCAGCCCCACTGCGCGCCGCGCTTTCGCCGGCCAACATTAAAGCACCGCGATAACCCAGCGCCCCGCCGATAAGTAACGCATGTCCGTGTGTCCCTTTATGTCCGGAACGCAATCGTGCCGACAGCATGTGGCGTACCCTTCCGTGCTGCAAACCCAAGGCGGCAGGCTTAACATTTTCATAGGCGAGAATCGGCGTTTCCAGATCGTCGCAAAAAACCGTACCGGCAACATCAGGACCACTGCCTGTGTAGAGCCCTAACTTTGAGGTCATGAAAGAAATAGTGGAACTCGCGTATACAGCGACTCCTCTGATCTGTCCTGTTGAACTGTCCAGCCCCGATGGAACATCAAGACTTAACTTGGGCACATCGGTACGGTTAATTGCGTGAATTGCCTCCGCATACGGCCCCGATACATCTCGATTTAGCCCTACCCCGAGCAAGGCATCAACGATTAACTCAACGTTATTTAAAACCTCCAACGATTCGACCGATGATACGCCAGCTTGACACATCGCCTCGTAGCAATTTCGCGCCTCATTACTCAGCTGCTTGGCTCGGCCTACTTGAACCACCTGTACGTCGCAATCGAGCTTACGCAGCAAGCGCGCGAGGACATAGCCATCACCGGCGTTATTTCCACCACCGCAAACAATCGCGACACTACGCACATTCCGCCACTGTTTTCTCAAACATCGCAAGGCCGCCTCGCCCGCGCGAGTCATGAACGTTAGCGCGGGGACTTGCAGCGTATGAATGGCAAAGTGATCAAGCTCGCGAGCTTGATTTGCGTCATACAATAAGACCGGTGAGCCAGGTTCTAACACGAGAAAACGCTAAACCCGTAAAAAATGTTGGCGGTAGTGACGAAGTTCTTTGATTGAATCACGAATATCGTCGAGCGCGAGGTGCGCGCCACCTTTTTCAAAAACAGGCAAATTAGGTGACCATCGTTTGGCCAATTCCTTCAGCGTGCTCACGTCCAAATTACGGTAGTGAAAAAAACGCTCTAAATTCGGCATATATTTGGCTAAGAAACGTCGGTCCTGGCAAATACTATTCCCGCACATCGGAGAAACGCCGGACGGTACCCATTCATCTAAGAAAGCGACTGTTTGTTCCGCCGCTTCAAGCTCGGAAATAGTGCTCGCTTTCACCCTATCGATTAAACCCGATTTACCGTGCTGGTTGGTGTTCCATTCGTCCATCGCATTAAGGCAAGTGTCACTTTGATGAACCGCAAGCACCGGGCCCTCGATCTCTTCATCTAGGCTTTCGTTGGTCACCACGGTTGCAATCTCGATAATGCGATCTTCTTCGGGTATTAAACCCGTCATTTCGAGATCAATCCAAATTAAATTCCTTGGTGAATGTTCCAT
>JBCCFA010000063.1:0-13591 GCA_039029975.1 Pseudomonadota bacterium | reverse complement strand
TTTTTTAATGTGTTTTTAAAAACAAAATAATTTTTATTTTAATTTTTTTTTTTAAGTATTTTTTGTGCCCGCGGGGCCCCCCCCGCGCGAAAAAATCAGATCATGGTGTAGCCGGCGTCTATGGTCATCCCCTGCCCATTAACAAACCCACTTTCATCCGATCCTAAATAAACCGCCAGCGCCGCCACTTCTTCGGGCTTCACGAAACGCTGTATCGGCACGGTCGCCGTAAACGCATTAGTAATATCCTCGGTGCTCATACCAGTTGCGGCAGCGTGTCCTTTGATAAAAGAATCTGCCATGTCGGTCGCCACAACCCATGGGCATATGGCGTTGGTGCGAATCCCATGGGGCGCCATTTCCAGTGCCAAGCAACGGGTTATACCCATTACCGCGTGTTTAGATGCGTTATAAGCGGACTGATTGCGCGAGCCCCAGCGTCCGGCGGTGGAAGCGATGTTGATGATGGCGCCGGATTGTTGAGACTTCATGCCGTTTAATACCGCCTGCGTGACATGAAATACGCTATACACATTCGCTTCAATCACGGCGGAAAATTCTTCGAAAGAATAATCGGTAAAAGGACGCGCAATATGAATACCGGCATTATTGACTAAGACATCGATCGGTCCATCCGCTTCCACCTGAGCAACCATCTCAAACACACTATCGCGATCGCTCACATCGCAGGGATAGATCGTCGCAGACGAATCGATTTCGGCGGCGGCTTGCGCTAAGCGTTCCGGGTTGCGAGCGTTTAGGGCTAATGCTGCGCCTTCATCTCTAAAGGCTTCGGCGATAGCGCGGCCAATGCCGCGACTCGCGCCGGTAATTAACGCACGTTTACCAGCTAGGCGAGTGCCCATTAAGCGCGACCTGCGTAGCGCAGGGCCCGGCCAAGTTTCTTAGTGCCTAACGCGGGCTGGCGCTCCGTACCTCGCCACACCAGTTCGCCGGCAATATAAACCGAATCAACGACGCCGTCGGAGCGGTTAACAAGCTGCGAATCATTGAAAATCTCGCGATATTCCATGCGACGATTCGTGTCAGTGTCGTACTGCATAAGTTCATCGGGGTCGATCACGGTTACATCCGCCTGCTTACCAGTCTCAATGGAACCCACATCCAAGCCGAAAAATTCCGCTGGGTCTTGCGTTAGCTTTTTCACCGCAAGGGCAACTTTATCTAACGAGCGCTTGGCGGCAATTTTCAACGTTAACAAGTTTCCGTCGAAAAACGCGAGATTAATTAAGTGAGCGCCACTGTCGTTGAATCCTGGCAAAGTATTGTCATCGAACAACATCTCCTCCAACACTTCGGGCCGGTCGTTACCCACTGTTAAGTGCCAACGAATATCGCGATCGTATTCGCGTAATAAATGCATGAAAAAACCGGGCTCCGAAATAGGATTTGCCACGCGATCAAATGCTTCGCGCTCGGCATCACTTACCGCGGCTTGCGTATCGCCGCCTTGGTAGCGCTTTAGCCTAGCGAAAATGGCACCGCCATTATCCCCACACCACTCGGGCACCGGCGCAGCGTCGATATTCATCACGCTCAGGTCGCGTTGGAAAGTCGAGACGATCTTCTTGTCGAACCAATCACGCTCAAACTTTTCAACGTAATCAGGATCGGACAATATACGTTGTCGGCCTTCTCTGTCGTCTATATCGCAAGCTAACAATGGCCTTGTGGCTTCAAACTCCTCAAAAATAGGCGAGATGGCTCCTTCACTCCATAAATGAAAAGGCGTAGACAACACCTGAAAATGGAAATGCCCTTTCATCAACTTTGAATTAAAAAACTTCGCGATCTTTAGGAACGTTTTCCAAACCGTACGATCGTGCGTTAAGTCAATTGCAGTCAAAGCGGTCGTGCGAAGTGCTTTGCCATAGAAACGTCCACTGGTGAACAAGAATCGTTTGAACGTGCCTAAGCGGTTCACTGCGTCTGGCGTGACCTGCCAGACACGATCGTTCTCGCGCAAAATTTTCAATAAGCGCCGTTGCTCACCGCGCGAGGCGTACGGTGACGGAATGCGCGCGTGTTGATTAGGTTCGTTGGCGAGATAGTGAAAGGGAATGTTATCAGTTGAGAAGCCGATGTATCCCGCCTCAATGGCATCTTCTAGAATACCTTCCATTTTTTGCAGTTCGGCTTCGTTGGGTTGCCGCTCGACCGCCGCTTGCGTGCCCATGACCTCAATACGCAACATAGAATGCGGCAGCATCGGTGCAAAATTTGGTCCTAAGGGCAGCGTATCTAAATGTTTGAAGTAGCCGCGCGGATCATGCCAATCAACTTTCTCCACGCATTTCTTCAGTACCGCTTTGGGAATATTTTCAACCCGAGCAAAGCAGTCAAGAATTGGATCTTCACCATCTTTACGTTGTGATCCAAATGCCATGCCGATACTGCAATTTCCCACCACGACGGTTGTGGTGCCGTGGCGCACGACTTCCGATAGACCGGCATCCAACTCCACTTCTAAGTCCATGTGGGTATGGATATCCAGCAAGCCTGGCATCAACCATTTGCCGCTAAGGTCTACCACGTCTTGAGCCTGAGCCTCATCTAAATTAGGCCCGCGGGCGGCAATTTTTCCATCTGCAATTGCAATGTCTTCAACGCGCGGACTGCGACCCGTGCCGTCAAATACCGTTGCGCCTTTCAATAATGTTTCCCAATTATTTTGCATGGCGATTCTCTAATTCAAAGTGGCTAAAATTGCCTTGGTGGGTAGGAGATTTTACACCTGCACGGTGATGAACACCTATTTTTAACGGTCTTATTCTTCATCTTTCTCGGTTTTCACGCCGGCAGCAACCAAAAACCTAGAAACCATATTATATGCGGCAACTACCCCAATGATTTCCACGAGTTTTTTTTCGTCACCTAACAGCAGTTTCAACGCCTCTAAGGTGCTATCTTGCACCCTTATCTCGTGAGTCATCTCTTTAGTTAATGCCAACACGGCGAGCTCTAACGAGCTAAAAAGCTGCTTATCTACTGGGGCTCTGTCCAATGCTGATACTTGTTCTGCACGGCCTCCAGCCCGTAAAAATAACGGGGCATGCTGCTCAAACTCATAATCGGCGCCGTTCAATTTCGCGATGTAACAAATGGCGAGTTCTGCCAACTGCGCTGGAATCGTCAGCTCAGTTCGCACCTTGCCGAGAAAATAGTTCCAACCATCTGCAAAATTAGGGCTATGCAACAACATGCGATCGAGCTTAAGCAATTCGCCACCGCGACGTGCCTTGATCGCTGCTACAAGCTCGGCTGGTTCTGTCGAATCGATATCGGCAAACGGAATAGGTTGCGTCACTGAAACTCAACTAATGACGTGAAATTCTTTTTTCAGCCAAGCGGTTAAAAAACGGATAAAAGAACGCGTTTTTTCCGGCAGATGTTTACGGCCAAGATACACGGCATAAATAGGCATGGAATCGACTTTAAATTGGCTGTCGACAATTTTCAGTAAGCCACGATCAATGTCTTCTTGTGCCGCATAATTCGGTACGTGCGCAATACCTAAACCATCGATTGCCGCCTGAACCACCGCTTCCGTGCTGGGAGAACGAAAGTTACCGCTAACCGGTACTTTTTTCTTTTTAGTGCCAATTCGTACTTCCCAGTGCTTATCGTGAATCGACGTATCGATCAAACAATTTGCTACAGTTAGGTCGCTGAGCTCAAACGGCGACTTGTTTGCCGGTTCGTAGGTGGGTGAAGCACAAAGCACAAAACCCGCATCACCAATTTTTTTTGCGACCAATGAGCTGTCTTCCAATTGGCCAAAACGAATAATTAAATCGAGCCGCCCGCCGATCATATCTGGCAGGTCATCCTGCACACCAAGTTCAACGGTTATCTCGGGATTCTCACGAATGTATTGACTCAAACCGTGGGTTAACACGTGCTCGCCAAACGACGGTGGACAACTTATGCGTAGCGCCCCGCGTGGTTTTGAGTTCAGCGCTTGCACAGCATCGGTGGACTCGTCCACTTTCGCCAAGATGTCCGTGGCATATTGGCAATAGAGTTCGCCGGGTTCGGTTAACGATACGCCACGCGTTGTCCGGTGCAGTAATCGAACATCAAGCCGTTCTTCCAACTGCTTCACGTGCTTGGACACCATGGCCGTAGATAGGGACAGCTCGCGAGCCGCCGCGGAAAATGACCCGAAGCGCGCTACTGTCAGTAGCGATCTCATGTTTGTGATGGTGTCCATTTGTGCTTAAAAGAGTGACTTAAATTTTTGGCTTTAACTAACTGTGAAAAGTCATTTTCGAGCTTGCTGAGTACCGAAAAACCCGCACCAGCACTACAATTATTGCGTCGCAGCAATCGATTGGAGGGAGTTCAAAATCTCTTGCTAGTCGACGATCGCGGCGAATTCTCCAGTTATTTTGATTGATTAAGGAAAAGATGATGAATACACACACGATACAAACTGCAGCGACTGCCGTTATCGTGTTGACGTTGGTTCTGGGAGTGCTCGGTACGTCACCGTCAACACCAATTCAGGCATCCCATTTTAACACCAGCGAAGATAAATTCCGTACCGAGTCGGCACGAACCGACTGGGGATGGTTGCTCAAAGCCCCTGAGCGCTTATCTGCTGACAACTAAGGCCGTAGAAATACGAACCTGATGAGGGTGTGATTCGATAGATGATATCGGGTCACGCCCTTTTTTATTGCGGCCGTTTTGCTATTCCACGCTCAATTGAAGCTTTCCAAGCGCGCCAAAATCTGCCTCAAATTCACCGCGTTCCGCGACATGGATACCAGTTAAATTTCCGGCAATAATGAAATGCCCCTCGGCAATCGAATATCCCTGTTTCAGTACGTAGTCATTCACAATCCACAATAAGTTGTTCCAAAAATCAAACGATTGAGCCAAGTCTCGCTCACCGATCTTTTCGCCGTCGTGGGTGACAACAATCGGCAAGTTCGCTAACGGTGATGATGGTGAGGCGGACTGGCCAACAAACGTGTGAGAACTAGCGACATTTATTGCGATTAAGCTGTTTCGTAGATGCGTGAAATTTTTCTTGATACTGCCAAAATCCGCCAACGCGCCGTCCGCTACTTCCACAACCGGCATAATTGCACATACATACGTTTTAAGCTTCTCAAGGGATGGCACGGGTTCAGTTATCGTCTCGCAAAAACGGAATCCTATTTCCGCTTCAATAATCAATAAGCCAAAATCCGCAAGCTGCAACTGCGGTTTGCCACCCAAAATTTTGTCACCACCAAAAAGCACGCCACCAACCGACGCTTTTGGGACAAACCCGCCTTTGAATCCACCGATTACTTCACCAGCATCAAGTCGCGCCGCGACGTAATGCTTCTGTATTTCGTAGAGGATTTGCTCGGAAACATTAGGATTAATTCTATGAATATCAGGTAGAAAATCCGCTCGCTCCTTTGCATCAAAAATTAAATGGGCAAAGTATTTAGTATCTATTTCGTCGGCATATATCGTATGCGTGAAGGCACACAGAATCATTAAGCACGCGAGCGCGGCGACAATTCGGTTACGTTTTGACAAATTTAGCATCTACATGTTCCCACTATTAATGAGCGTTCTTTTTTGTTGCGCGTTCAATTTTTTGATGCTCGATTCTCGAGCTTGCGCTTGCCCACGGTTATCGGCTGTCTCTTGATAAACAAGCTTTACCGGCCCCCTACCTGCCGTATATTTTGCGCCTCTGCCAGCATTATGTGTGGCCAATCGCTGGTCGAGATCTTTGGCGATGCCGGTATAGAGCGTGCCGTCGCGGCATTCCACAATATAAACCGTCCACGGGTTTGACTGCGCCACCATAAAACTATCTAGATGTTGTTACGCGCGAATAAGGGCCAACACTTCTTCTGTTTTACGCGCCATGGTGGCTTCGTCATCGGCTTCTAAGTTAAGCCTGATCAGTGGCTCGGTGTTGGATGAGCGAACGTTAAACCACCAGCCGTCAAAGATTACGGTTAAGCCATCTAGCTCTTCGAATTCTGCTTGGGCGTACTGCGAGCGTATGCGCTCAAATACCGCCGCCGAATCCGCCACTGTTGAGTTAATTTCACCACTTGCCGAATAGCGTTTAATGGGTGCGATGAGACTCGACAGAGTCTGTTTTGATTGGCTGATGAGATTAGCGATCAATATCACGGCCAGCGCCGCACTCTCGGCACAGTAGTTTTCTTCGAAATAATAATGACCAGACAGTTCGCCGGCGAAGATCGCTTGATGCTCTCTCATTTGTTGCTTGATAAACGCGTGCCCCACTCGGGATTTTATCGGCGTACCGCCACCTTCTTGAATGGTTTCGGCGACCGCCCTTGAGCTACGCAAATCGTATAGCACGTTGCCCGATTTTTTTTGCAACATGGTTTTTGCTATTAGCGCTGTGATGAAATCCATGGACACAATGTCGCCATTCTCATCCACAAAACCAACGCGATCGGCATCTCCATCATAGGCAATCCCAAAATCGCAGCCGTGCTTCACAACAGCTTGTTGTACGTCTTGCAGGGTAGCTAGATTTAGCGGGTTCGCTTCATGATTTGGGAAGTTGCCATCTAAGTCACTGAAGAGATCAACTTGCTCAAACAAATTGCCGATCGCTTGATGTTCAACAATGCCCATGGCATTGGCATAATCCACTGCAATTTTTAGCGTACTACTTACGTCTGCATGTTTAGAAATGTGTTCAGCGTATTCGGCATTAATATCATATTGAGCAAGCTGGCCTTGACGGCTAGGTGTTGAAAAATTATCTTGCTCAACCAAGGCTTCAATTTCCGCGATACCGGTTGCGCCGCTAATAGGGACGGCGGCGGCGCGGCACAGTTTGAACCCATTCCATTCCCCGGGATTATGCGAAGCGGTAATCATCATGCTCGCGTCCGCACCCAATTTACCGTTGGCGAAATAACACATTGGCGTGCTACTCAGGCCAATGTCGATGACATCGGCACCCTGCTCCATTAACCCTGTGGCCAGCGCATTAAACACGCTATCGGAATGCGCCCGCATATCGCGGCCCACCACCACCCGTTCGCATTGCAAAAATTGCACGAACGCGCGCCCAATTTTGTGCGCGATATCGTCAGTTAGCGTGTCGCCGTAAATACCTCGAATATCGTATGCCTTGAAAATACCGGCCATCTAGCTTGAAACCTCAGTTGAACTTTTAGTGTTGTTATAGTTTAGACCGTAATTCGCCATCCACCTGTCCAATGATTTCCTGGAAATGCGCGGGGCTGTCGTACCCTTGAGTATGCACCAAATGGGTCACGCCAGCGGCTTTGTACCCGGCGGCCATATCAACCGCTTCAGCCATATTCTCAAGCGGCAAGGTTTTCATGTGATAAACACTTAGACCTGTGCGACCAGCGTCAGCGGCTTGGGAGTGCATATTCGCAATTTGCGGCGCGAGTTCATCCGGCAAGGTCGCAACGGGTATCCAGCCATCACCATACTTAATGGCGCGAGGAATCGCGACGCCGGCGCCGCCGCCAATCAGAATTGGCGGCCGAACCAGCTGAGGTTTTAAGACAAACGCTTGGCCATTCGACTCAATTTGTGGATTCTCAGATGACGCGTGTAACAAAGCGAGGGTTTCATCGGTGATTTTTCCCCGTCGATTGCGGGGGACACCGAGTGCCTTAAATTCCTCGGCGAGATACCCCGGACCAATACCTAACAAAAAGCGATTGTTCGATAACGTTTGAATCGTGGCTATCAATTTTGCCGTGAGAATCGCCGGCCGATAAGGGATGACTAGCACACCCGTGCCGAATTTTATACGACTCGTGCAGGCAGCCAAATAATTTGCAAATGCCAGGGGATCTAAAATGTCGCCCATGTCTTGTGGAATGCCGTAAACATTATTTTCAATCGTCGGCGGAAAACCGATGTGATCGTTGAACCAAATGGCATCGAGCGTTGATTCATCAGCGGCCACTGCGCAAGCGCGTAAGAAATCAGGGGTTGCAGTGGGCCCCCAATTTCTAATATTCATACCTAATTCCATTGCATACCCCCTTTGTTAAGGTGTCGAATTAACTATCAGGTTGTTCATCCGGCAGAAAACCGCCTGCCTGCATTGCCCACATGGTAGCGTAATGGCCATCTTTCGCGAGCAATTCATTGTGATTACCGTCTTCGATAATTTTACCTTCGTGAAACACGATAATGCGATCAAGGTGTGCCAACGTTGATAGTCGGTGCGCGATAACGAGCACCGTTTTATCTTGCATGAGGTAACTCAGGCTATCTTGTATATGTCTCTCGGTTACTGAATCCAGTGAACTCGTGGCTTCGTCTAGCAGTAAGATCGGCGCATTTTTTAAAATCGCACGGGCTAAGGCAATACGCTGTCGCTGCCCACCGGATAACTTCACGCCCCGTTCGCCGACCAGAGAATCGTATCCCTCTTCGGTTTCGATGATAAATTCATGTGCATGGGCTTTCTTTGCGGCTTCGACTACTTCTTGCTCGCTTGCTTGCAAATTACCATAGCGAATATTCTCGCGCAGACTGCGGTGAAAGAGCATGGGGTCTTGTGGAATCATGGCAATACTCGCCCGCAAGCTTTCTTGCGAAACGGCCGCAATATTTTGTCCATCAACTCGAATCTCGCCACCCTGAGGTTCGAACAAACGCAATATTAAGTTAAGCAAGGAGCTCTTTCCGCTACCGGAAAACCCCACCAAGCCAATCTTCTCACCGGCAGACACATTGAGCGTTAGATCCTTAAATACCGATTTGCCCGTGACGTATTCAAAATCGATCTTATCGATATCAATTCTCGCATCGTTGACTGTTAACTGCTGAGCACTGTTATCAACAACTTCGTGCGGTATAACAATGATGTTAACCCCGTCATTGATGTTACCGATGTATTCGAAAAATTCTAAGAAACGGCGACTAAGCCCGCGCGCCTGCTCTATTAACATCAACGACAAACTAGCAGCCATTGTAAATTCGCCTACTGTCATCCCGTCGTCCGCCCAAATTACTAGCGCATAACCAACGATACCAAGCATTAAGATCATCGCGGCGGTGTACTGGAACCACCGAATCCATTCCATGAACCAATAGGTTTCGCGCGCGCGAGAAACTTCCAAACCCAGATAGTGCTCTAGGTACTGCTTTTCAAAATCTCGTCTGGCGAAGAGTTTCGCATTCATGATGTTAGAGACGGAATCAACGATTTTTCCACTGACGACGCTTCGAGCGGCCGCGAACTTCCGGGCATAGACACGACACTTAGTCGCGAGCCAATAGGATATCAACACATAAGAAACTACCCATGCGGCAAGCGTTAGCGCAAGTTGTAGGTGAACCGTACTAAGCAAATAAAACGAGACGAAAAACGAAATCGCCAACGGCCAAAAATCAAATAATATTGTCCACAGCGTGTGGGCAACACTCATTGAGACTTCGGCAATGCGATTCGACAAGGAGCCAGCGAAATTACTTAGGAAATATCGCTGAGAATGCTGCTGGAGATGTTGGAATAGCTCACGTCGAATCCGCCGCCTTATCGCCGGGCCCAACATGACCAGGATAGTTCCGCTGGCGCGTGAAAAAAGTACCACCCCCAAATTTAATCCAGCAAATAACCACAGCGGCGTTGATAACAACTGCCAGATATTGTCGCTACCCGCGCCGGCTGCTGCGACCGTATCCATGATCTGTTTGATTGCATAGGGCAGCAACATAGAACATGCCGACTGGCCCGCCTCAAAAACCAGAATACAGGCCACCACCCAGCCATAAACCTTGAGATATCGGAGGCAAAACGGGAAAGGGGATTGGGGTAGATCGAGCGCTTTCGCGTCTCCTTGTTCGAGCGCTGCCGAGATCGCCCCAGACGAGGCCTCCAATTCCGTTATGTGTTCGTTCTCTTCAACTTGCAAGGTTATTCATTCACAGAAAAAGCGCGACGGGGATTGAAACAATCCTGCAACAAATATCGCGGATGTGGAAACAGGCCCGATACACGGCATCGGTACCATGGCCTCATCAAAAGTTACTCAAATGGCCTCGGCCTAGAAAACCCAGAGGAAAATAACAATGAATCAATCTATCGAGGATAAAATCGCGATCTTCGCCGTCACTCTAGGCTCCGTCACGATATCGGCACTAATGGTAGCATCTAAATTGGTTCTACCGATGGCGCATTTATCGGTCTAGTTGGCACAATCACGAAATTGGCGGGACGAACGTAGTAAATGCCGCCTGTGGCCCGGTAAACTGGGGCGCTGTCCCAAAGTTCAGAACGACTAGTCGACTAAACCCGCTTCTTTGAGTTCCGCCATAGCTTCGCGCGAAAACTCAGCGGCTGGGCCGTCGCCGGCAATCACAAACATCAAGATCGACTCCTCATCGACTGGGCCATCGGTGACATTTTCAAAACGTCTAATCGCACCCGGCGGGAATGAAATGACGTCGAGCGGATCGAGATCGATGTGTTCCACACTACCGTCTTCGTTTTCCCAACTCGCGCGCCACTTGCCGCTAATACCAATAAAAGTTTCGTTGGTATCGTGATTGTGCATCATGGGACCTTTGCCGGGGAGTGCTTTGCAATACCCAAGGTTAAAACCCTCAGATATTTTAATTGCCGCCATGCGTGCCGCTTTCTCGCCGACCGGCGACACTACACCGTCGTTTTCCCCCTCAGGTGGTTGGAATCCAATCACATTAAAGAGCGTTCGAATGGCCGTCGGATGGTAGCTGTCTGGCAGTCCCCCGTCGGAACCCTCGATGTCAGAGAATCGGGCAACCCGTTGCAACATTTGTTCTTTAGTAAAATACTTTCGCGGGATTTGTTCTTCGTATTCCATGCTTGGCTCCTTAAACTTTTGGCACCACGGCTCGGGTAATGCAATTCGTCGATTGCTTGGTATTAAGCATACTCTTGTGCTGATAGAACGGCAAAATCGGCAGGACTACTCTTCTTGACCGCGCAAGACTTTTGCTTCTCTGTGACGCTCGCGCTCGCGATGCAGGCGATCATCAACTGCCTGTTCCGAAAATCCCAATGTAAGCAATAGATTCAATGTCAGCATGAGGCTGGTTTCGAAAGTCTCCGGCAATACTTCGCTCGCGCCTGCCGCTAGCAATCGATGCAGCGAGCTATCGTCATAACTTCTTACTAGTACGGGAATGTTCGGTGCCATGGTTTTAATTTGTTGTAACACCCGTACCGCTAAATCTTCATCGTTAAAGGAAATCACGACGGCGCTAGCCCGGTTAATCCCTAATGCATGCAGCACGTGCGGATTCGTGCCGTCGCCATAGTACACCGGCTCGTCATCTTCCCAGGCAATCTTCACCACCTGCGGATTATTATCCAGCGCCACATACTGGACCTGATCTTCTTTAAGGATGCCGGCCATTTGCGAACCCACACGGCCGAAACCGAAAATAATGACATGCTCGTCATTTTTTTCCGTGGACGCGGCGATCTCCTCCACTCGATCGTGAACATCAGGCGGAGCGATTTCAAAACGCGCGCTCAATGATTCGTTATAGCGCACCAGCAGCGGCGCAATAAACATGGAAATCACGATACTCGCCAAAATAATTTGATTATCGGTCGATTCAACGATGCCCGTTGATAAAGCCAACGCCAGCAAGGCCAATCCAAATTCACCGCCGTGGCCCAGCACCATACCGACTCGCGACGCGACGCGAGTATTTTTGTTATACGCAAATGTTAATAGTGCGATTAACCCACCCTTGCCGATGGTTAGTCCGAATACCAGTAAAGCAATCCAATGCAGTTGATTGAAGATAACAATTAAATCTAACTGCATGCCCACGGTGATAAAAAAAACGCCGAGCAAAAGATCTCGAAACGGGCGGAGTTCATTATCAATATGATGCCGAAACTCGGTCTCCGACAGCATCATGCCGGCAATAAAAGCACCTAACGCCAGAGATAGCCCGACGGCATTGGTAAACCAAGCGGCGCATGAAGAGACAAATAGTACTGTTAAGGTAAATAACTCAGGCGATTGCGTGTTAGCGACTTTTTGGAACAGCGGTCGCAATATGCGCACGCCCAGCAATAGCATTACGGCAAAAACGGCGGCGCCCTTCATTAGCGCAATGCCCAACACTGTCAGCATGGCTTGTTCGCTGGGGTCGGCCAGCAAGGGAATAATCACTAAGAATGGCACCGCAGCCAGATCTTGGAAAAGCAAAACGCCCAGCGACAAATTGCCGTGCCTTAGCGCAAGCTCTCCTTGATCAGTAAGTTGCTTAATCACAATAGCGGTCGACGACATCGACAGAGCACCGCCCACAATGATCGCTGACGCCATTGGCATGCCGATGGCCATGGCAATGGCAGCACCAGAGACCGTACCTAGAATCACTTGCGTTGCACCGAGCCAGACCAGCACATGGCGCATTTTTAAAAATTGTGGAATAGAAAACTCTAGCCCAATCGCAAACAGCAAAAAGGCGACGCCCACTTCGCCCAATGTATGAGTAGTTTCCGAATGCTCAATGAGACCAATTGCGTGCGGTCCGACAAACACACCCACAAACAAATAACCAATGACCGATGGCAACCGCAACCAAGACACCGTGGCGACGGCTACCACAGACAAACCTAGCAGGCTAAGCAGCTCCGTTAATAAAGCATGTCCCATATCGCGTTCAGTCTTCGCTGACCAGGTGGTTGATGATAGCTTCGGCGTTACTATCCAATTCCTCGCGTCCCGGTCTTTCATGATAGTTGGGCGGAAACTGAATACCAAAACCATCGTCTTCAAATCGCGGTATGACGTGGAGATGCACATAGAAAACAGTCTGCCCGGCAGCGACACCGTCAGCTAAAAATAAGTTAATACCCTCCGCACGGAGGTTCGAACGACGAATTGCCGCGGCCACGCTTTGCGCCACTTGAAACAGTCGCGCGCCATAATCTGGCGGCAGCTCGGCGAGAGTCGTTGCCGGTTTGTTCGGCACGACCAATACGTGTCCTGGCGTGACGGGCTGGACGTCCATGAACGCGCTCACCCAATCATCTTGGTGAACGAAGGATGCCGGTATCTCGCCGTTTAGAATTTTTGGAAAAACGTTGTGCGGATTGACAGACCCGTCTTGGTTGCTCGGAGAATCGCTTTTTTCCACGTGAGTTCCTCTTGAAATAGGATCTCACAATACCGTAGATGGGTTTTCGAACCCAACTTTAGTTTAAGTCAGCGCAAGCGTGATTGGCAGGCATAAAAAAAGCGGTGACGAGGGGCTCGCCACCGCTTACAGGCACTATACCTATCAGCTGAGAGGCTTTACGTACCCAAACGACGCATCGCCTGCTGGGTCATATAGTTGCTGATCAAGTCTTCACCCATATCCCAATTGGACTTCCAGCCACCCTTACAGGTTTCTGCCTGATGGAATCGTGTGATTCGACCCGACTGAATGTCATTACTGATCACCCAGTTCCAGCTCCACTCCGGTCGACCGTCAGTGGCCTTCTTCTCGTACTCGCCCTTCTTATACTGAGCAAAACCAGGCTCGAAGGACTTCCAGATGTCACCACGGCGGTCAAATGAGA
>JBCCFA010000062.1:0-13718 GCA_039029975.1 Pseudomonadota bacterium | reverse complement strand
GAGCAATAACAGCCCTATTCTTTTGATATACATTTTTTTCTCCCAAAGTTGCGGTACTTGTAATTCCTCTTAAGGGAACCTGCACCGCTGTTTCCACATCGCACGCCTAGGTGTGCATTTGCTGTGGGCTAAACGCCCGTTACTATTTTTATATTGCTTTTATTTATATTGTTTCATGGCTGAGTGCTCAGCCGTTCGCGAACAGGATTAACTACAGCGCCTCTTCGCCAGTTTCGCCGGTTCTAATTCTCACAACCTGCATGAGATCGGAGACGAAAATCTTGCCATCACCAATGGACTCCGTATTCGCGGCGTCGCGAATTGCATCAACGATTTGCTCGCAAATGTCATCACTCACCGCTACTTCGATTTTTATCTTCGGTAAGAAATCCACTACATATTCCGCGCCGCGGTAAAGTTCGGTATGGCCTTTTTGACGACCGAAACCTTTGATTTCAGTCACCGTCATGCCAGTAATTCCGCGTTCGGACAATGCTTCGCGGACATCGTCCAGCTTGAACGGTTTTACAATCGCAGTGACTAGTTTCATTTTTTTCCCCTTGTATTCATGACTCACTGTTCTGGTGTTGATCTGGCCCTCCGTCGTTGCGGCATTCTAGATTGACCCCGCTTAACTCGGCCACCACGCGCAACTTACCGATGCAATGTGATGATGCAGCAAAACCCAGATTGGTTAGATTTAGTGCACGATACGTGCCACTTGATTATTGATACAGTTTATTTAGTGATATCATACATTTAGAACCATTTTCGGGAATGGTCTTAGTCTCCAGGCGCCGGTTAATATCACTATTTTGGTGCGTTTAGCCCTATTTTAGAGCGGTGGGAGTACATTTGGTAGGTCATACTGGTGCCGGAGACGCGACCGCCTCCGGCAAAGTTTCCGTCAACGTTCAGACTAGCCCGAGTGTGAGCTTATAACGCTTCCGCGCCGCTCTCACCCGTTCGAATGCGAACGACATCTGTCAATTCCTGAACGAAAATTTTTCCGTCACCGATTTTTCCCGTACTGGTCGCCTTTGAGATGGCATCAATAACTTGATCGACCTGGTCGTCGCTAACCGCGATTTCTAACTTTGATTTTGGTAAAAAATCGACGACATACTCGGCGCCCCGATAGAGCTCGGTGTGACCTTTTTGGCGACCAAAGCCCTTCACTTCCGTGACAGTTAGTCCCGTGATGCCAACACTCGATAAAGCCTCTCGTGCATCGTCAAGTTTGAATGGTTTGATAATAGCTGTGATTAGTTTCATTTTATTCGTACTTTATTTTGGCGTTAACGATAAGTTCTCTTGGGGCTTCCGCGGCGAGTTGCCCGTCCGCGAGGGATAGCAATTCGAATTCCTGCGTCCACGCTTGCGCACGTTAGCATCTTACTTGACGTGCTGCACCCCATCTTTCACACCCCGTTGCTCTGCGCGTAAATAGCAGCGCGTCGATAACTCTGTCGTTGCCGTCGCAACTCGATGCGAAATTTAGACAAGCCAAGTCCTAGCATATGCCGTGCCAGCATTTAAAAGTGGTCAAACCGCGCGATTTTTATTTCGAATTCGCCCGAACTGGCAAATGCGAGCAACTTCGTTGCCCCGCTTTGGATCGCCAATTCCGATGCCGGCACCGTTGTTGGGCACCAAATATCCAATCAAAATTGCTTGCACACGCGCTACAATGCAAACCAGTTATTCAAAGGAAAAGCAAACTATGGAACACCTACTGGAGTCGGTTTTACGGGCACTTCCGAGCGACGGGCGTGCTATTCGTAAAGAGGTTAAAGAAAACGTTCGACTCGCACTCGAAAGCGCTCTCGCACGGATGAATATTGTTACCCGCGAAGAATTTGATGCACAGACCGCACTGTTACAGCGCACGCGAATGAAACTTGCAGAACTAGAAGCTGAACTTGAGAAACTTCGCTGAATCTTAACTCAATCGCAAAATCGACACGCGATGAATATTCCCAAGCTTCGGCAAAGCAGTTAGCGCTAAGCATGTTATCCTAACGGAATCGTTCCCTGCCAGGATGGTGGGACCAGCGGCATCAAAATCTGATTGGACAGTAATGCAAGGAGTGCAAAATGTCTTTTTCCACCGTTCATGCGCGAGGCCAAAGCGGCATCGACGCACCTCCCGTCACTGTAGAAACACACCTGTCTCACGGCTTACCAGCATTTAATCTGGTTGGACTAGCAGAAACTGCCGTTCGTGAAAGCAAGGAGCGAGTTCGGTCGGCCATTATTAATGCCGGATTCGATTTTCCGCTCAAAAGAATCACGATCAATCTCGCCCCTGCGGACATGCCTAAAACCGGAACACGATTCGATTTGGCAATTGCGCTAGGGATATTGGTGTCATCCGGCCAAGTTCCAAAGCAGGTCTTAGCACGAATTGAATGTATTGCCGAATTAGCCCTCAACGGCTCCCTCAGGGGAGTTGGGAAGATACTACCCGCGGCCTTGGCTAGCGAAAAGTCGGCGAATAGCGTGCTGGTTGCTAATAGCGATATCGACGAAGCCTCATTGGTCAGTGACTTAATTGTCTATAGCGCCACTGACCTTGCATCAATTTGCCGAACTGCGCTGGATGAAGAATCGCTCACCAGTTTAAAAGCAGATACCGTTGCTGGCACGCCAGGCTCAGAAGATAGCGAAAACGCCGCAGACCTAGTCGATGTCGACGGGCAACACAAAGCGCGACGGGCACTCGAAATCGCCGCTGCCGGCGGGCATCATCTACTCATGATCGGTTCACCTGGGACAGGCAAAACCATGCTGGCAACGCGATTACCTGGCCTCTTACCGAAAATGTGCAAACAAGAAGCATTCGATTCGGCAAAGATTTGGTCGGTAAGCAAGCAGGGCTTTGACATTGACCGCTGGCGCCACCGTCCTTTCCGATCGCCGCATCACACGTGTTCACAAGCCGCGCTCATCGGTGGGGGGTCAACCCCAAGTCCCGGCGAAGTGTCACTCGCGCATCACGGGATACTGTTTTTAGATGAGTTACCACATTTTCAAAAGCACACCTTAGAAGTGCTTCGCGAACCGCTAGAAAATCGCGAAGTCACCATTTCGCGCGCGATGGCGGTGAACAAATTCCCCGCTAACTTTCACTTGGTAGCGGCAATGAATCCCTGCCCCTGCGGCAATTACGGGGATCGCAATGCCGATTGCATCTGCCGCCCTGATCAAATTGAAAAATATTTGCAAAAAATTTCGGGGCCGCTCATTGATAGAATTGATCTGCAGGTAAACGTACCCCGAACCAAACCTCTTTATCATCGTCAAGAGTCGCAAACTAACGAAAGCTCTTCTGTTGTCGCAGCACGCGTAACGCAGGCCTATGCGCGACAGTTAGCCCGACAAGGGGTTAGCAATCGGTTTGTTTCCGATGCGGCGCTTAAACAGCGTAACGTTTTACCACAGCCGTTGATTAGATTTTTGGATCAGGCCGCTACGCAGTTTAAATTAAGCGCCCGCGGTTATTTCAAAATCTTAAAGGTCGCGCGCACCATTGCCGACCTGGCGGATTCAGACGCAATTGAGAAGGAGCACCTCGCCGAGGCATTTGGTTACCGATATTTAGACGATCTGCTCCGCCAGCTACACCTAACGAGATAATTTTTTGGTCGATAGTATAATTACCGCCCAAGCTACCATTACCGTGGACATTACCTTCAGTGGAATCTAAACACTACGACGTTAACGTGAATGTCGATACCACTTTCGTGGCCGACCAATCGCAACCAGATAACGAACGGTTCGTGTTCGCTTACCACGTGACGATAACTAACTGCGGCGCCGTTAGCGCACAACTGATTTCCCGCCATTGGATAATCACCGATGCTACTGGACATATCGAGGAAGTGAAGGGCGACGGCGTTATCGGCGAGCAGCCAAAACTCGATCCCGGAGAATCTTTTAAGTACACCAGCGCAGCCATGATTGCTACGCCAGTTGGGACCATGCACGGTAGCTATTTTATGCTTGCAGATGATGGCCATCGATTCGAAGCGCCGATAGAAGCGTTCAGACTTTCCGTCCCTAATATCTTGCACTAAGTCTCCAATGGCGACTTATGCAATTGGCGATCTGCAAGGTTGCGACGACGAATTGACGGCGCTACTAGAACTAATTCAGTTTAAGGCGGACCGAGACGAGCTTTGGTTCGTCGGCGATTTGGTCAATCGAGGACCAAAATCACTAACTACACTCAGACACGTTCGCGCCCTTAGCGATAACAGTACTGTAGTACTCGGCAATCACGATTTGCACCTGCTGTCGTGTCGTTACTTACAGCGCATGAAACCAACGAAGAAAGACACAACGCAAGAAATTCTCGACGCACCGGATTGTGATGCCTTGCTTGAATGGTTGCGGCATCAAAGTTTAGCCTTTTCTGATTCCGCGCTAGGATTCACAATGATACACGCGGGTTTACCACCACCCTGGGTCGCCTCGGACGCGGCGAATTATGCCAGCGAAGTTGAAATAATTTTACGCAGCGATTCGTTCATCGAATTGCTCGACAACATGTATGGGAACGAGCCCGACCAGTGGGACGATAACCTGAGAGGGTGGCCCCGCTTGCGGTTCATCATCAACGCACTAACCCGATTGCGTTTTTCGTATTCGAATGGCGGGATTGACATGAAGTACAAGGGCCCGCTTGGATCGCAGCCGGCAGGCTTGCGGCCGTGGTTCGAATTGAACAAACGACCTCAAGGTGAAAAGATCGTTTTCGGGCATTGGTCTTCGCTACGCCTGAGCGAGGCGGAACAAGAATCGCTGCAAGTGTATCCGGTCGATACAGGTGTCGTCTGGGGCGGTCAACTCACCGCACTGCGTCTAGAAGATCTCGCAAAATTTTCTGTCGAGTCTTCAATCGCATTACCGATTAAATCGTAAGCAGCAACGTCTAAACTCAAGCTCGCTCCAACACCACAAAACTGTGATCGAATGGATCACCCGCTTCGCGCAAATTTGACGACCGCAGAGTCTCGGTCCACTGCGGTCGTTCAATCGGTGGACAATAAACGTCACCCTCAACTTCGGCATGGACCTCAGTGAGAAATATCCGCCGGCTTACCGGCAGCGCCTCAGCATAAAGCGCGGCACCCCCAATCACCATCATCTCATCATGACTGACAGTCGCTGTAATAGCGGCGCTCATCGAGTCAACAACCAGACAATCTTTTGATAGCGTGCGATTTTCATACTTTTGTTGGCGTGTCACGATGATATTTCGCCTTCCAGGGAGCGGACCGCGCGGTAGTGACTCAAAAGTCTTGCGGCCCATCACAATTGGATGGCCCATGGTGATTCGTTTAAATCGTTTCAAATCGGCAGAGATATGCCAAGGCAAGTCACCATCGCGTCCGATAACACCATTAGCTGCGGTCGCAACAATAATATTGATTCTGGCGCTCATCGCAGAAATCAGACCGCGACGGGCGCTGAAATATTCGGCTGAGCCTCGTAAGATAAGAACTCAATATCCTGGTAACGAAAATCGAAAATAGATTTCACGTTCGAATTTAATTTGAGTTGCGGTAGCGGACCCGGCTCACGGGTAAGCTGTTCGTCAGCCTGGTCCAAGTGATTCAGATATAAATGCGCATCACCAAGCGTGTGGACAAACTCACCGGGTTTGAGATCACACACTTGAGCAAGCATTACGTTCAATAAGGCATACGACGCGATATTGAACGGCACTCCTAAGAAAATATCTGCGCTACGCTGGTATAGCTGGCAGGACAACCGGCCGTCCGCGACGTAAAACTGAAACATGGTGTGGCAAGGCGCTAGCGCCATCTGGTCGATTTCCCCAACGTTCCACGCGCTAACGATATGACGACGAGAATCTGGATTAGATTTAAGGTCATCGACAAGCGAAGAAATTTGATCAACCGCGCGCCCATCCGGTGCACGCCAAGAACGCCATTGGACCCCATATACTGGGCCAAGATCACCGTTTTCATCTGCCCACTCGTCCCAAATAGAAACACCGTTTTCCTTCAAGTAAGCAATGTTCGAGTCGCCTCGAAGGAACCACAGCAACTCATGCACGATTGATTTGATATGCAGTTTTTTCGTCGTTAATAATGGGAAGCTATCGGCCAAATCGAAGCGCATTTGGTAACCGAATACACTGAGGGTACCGGTGCCGGTCCGATCAGATTTTTCGGCCCCATTGTTTCTAACGTGACGAAGTAAGTCGAGATAAGTCTTCATTGTGGTGTGCTAGATTTCGACGCAAAAAAATTCTTCCAGGCAAGTACCGCTAATACCATGCCGCAAAATATCATGGGTGATGAAAGGACCTGTCCCATGGTCAGCCATTCGCCAAGGAGGTAGCCGATATGCTGGTCCGGTTCTCGAATAAATTCAACCAAAAAACGAAATAAGCCGTAAAAAAACAAAAAACTCGCCGAAATCATACCCAGAGCTCTTGGTCTTTGCGCCAACATCCAAAGAATAAAAAACAATACAATTCCCTCTAAGATTGCTTCATACAGTTGCGAGGGATGGCGCGCGACACCGCCGGCGCCCGGATGCGTAAATAATACGCCCCACGGTAGCTTTGTTGGGGCCCCCCAAAGTTCCTGGTTGACGAAATTGGCTATTCGACCGAAAAATAAGCCAATTGGAACGGCACGCACGACGAAGTCGGTGACGTTTAAAAACTTCATTTCTCGTCTACGCGCAAACAATAGCATAGCGACGATAAACCCAAGCACGCCGCCATGAAAAGACATTCCCCCCTGCCAAACGGCGAAAAGACTCAAAGGGTTCGAAATCGTTACCGGAAAATTATAGAAAATGGCGTAACCGAGGCGACCGCCTAATACGGCGCCGATGGCAGCGTAAAACACTAAGTCGCTCACGACCTCAGCGTCCAAAAATTCACTATTTTTATGCTTGGTTTTTAGGAGATACAACCAGCCCAAGCCGATACCGATCAGGTAGGAAATGCCGTACCAATGGATACTAATCGGCCCAATCGAGACCGCTACCGGATCAATGGCGGGAAATTGAAGCATGTCGCGGCAATTCTACCACGAGTCAACAAGCCGTCCTTCGCGCCTTGGGGCGAAGAAACTAAAGAGGTTTAACGCTTAGCTTTCCGGTTGAATCTTCGGCGGGAAAGGTAGCACGTTGTTAGGCACGCGCAATTTGCTTTTCTCAAGAAACTTGACCAAGTCAGGCAAGGCCATCGGTTCAGCGTAGTAATAGCCTTGTGAAATATCACATTTGGCTTGTTTCAATAACCGTTGTTGCACTTCCTGTTCAACACCTTCGCCCACGATTTCAAGACCAAGTCCATGCCCAAGCCCCACGATGGCGTCGATGATCGTGCGCGCACTACTATTCAGCGACAAATCATCAATAAATCGCTTATCGATCTTCAACCTGTTGACGGGCATAGCGCTGAGATAGGCCAATGAGGAATAACTGGTTCCAAAGTCATCTATCGCAAGACGCACCCCAACCGCTTTAAGCTCACCCAGTACGTTAGTTGTGTACTGAGTGTCGTGCATAGCTGAGCTTTCGGAAATCTCAAAGCACACAAGCTTCGGATCTAAATTGAATTCACGTAAGGTACGGGCAACCATTTGCGCAATGTCCGCTTGCTTCAATTGCGCCGCCGCTAAATTAATAGAAACCGGTAGCATGGTGCCTTCTGCTTGCCATGAGGCCGCATCGGCACAAGCCTTGCGAAGCGCCCAGTTGCCAATAACCGCCATAATGCCGGAATCTTCTGCAAGCGGGATAAATCGAGCTGGAGATATGCGACCGCGGTTCGGGTGGTCCCAACGTAACAGGCTTTCTACACCCACAACGTCGCCCGTTTCTAAGTCGACCTGCGGCTGATATTCAACCGATAGCTGTTTTTTGTCGATTGCCAAAGCGAGCTCTGTTTCCAGACTCATGCGTTCGACTATCGTTGTACTCATATCGCGCTTAAAGAAACGGATAGTCCCCTCGCCGTTGGATTTTGCCGTGTACATGGCTGTATCTGCGGCTTGTAGCAGCGCGTCGTAACTGTCCGTTTTATCGCTTGAGATACTAACGCCGACGCTAGGCGTGACTCTTACAAATTTGCCGTTGAGTTCAAATGGACGAGACACCGCGTTTTGAATAGTTTTCGCGATTCCGCCCAAGACTAAATTAGACTGCTCAGAATCGGTAATTTCCGAGACCAAGACGACAAATTCATCACCGGCTAAGCGAGCCACCGTATCGGACTCTCGGATACAGGTTCGCAATCGATCGGCGACACCCTGTAATAATTTGTCGCCGGCAGAGTGGCCAAGCGAGTCATTGATTCGTTTGAAGCCATCTAGATCGATGAACATCAGGCCAATTCGGTGTTGATACCGTTTGGCTAAACGAAGCGCTTGGTTCGTGCGGTCCTCCAATAGGACGCGGTTCGGAAGACCCGTTAAGGAGTCAAAGTTAGCTAAGCGGTATAAATTTGCTTCCCGCTCACAGCGGTTTAATGCGGCCCCTGCGAGCAAAGACAATGCCCCAAAATACTCTGATCGAGGTGCAGGATCTTTGTTAGCTTCGTCTTGGGCGACAAATAGAAACCCGTAGCCACCCCCTTCTCCTGACAAGCGATAGACGGCACAATTCGAAGAAGCAAAATTTGGTTGGCATTGCGCGAGCGTGGGTGAAATATCGTTTAAATCGACCACTTGGCCATTATCACAGCGATACAGTTTTGCCTCTTCAGAATCCGACAGCCGCAAACGTTGCTTAACCGCTTTTTCAGCCTGTTTATCTATTCGATAATGGCTGGAATCTTTGTTGCCGAAACGAAACACAACCGATTTTTCAGCATCATTACTGAGCGAGATTAACGCATCAATCAGCGCATCGAGCACTTTTTGCCAATTTGTCTGCGTAGCGATCTCATGATTGAAATTCGATAGTACGTCGGTGGCGTTGATCACACCGGTGACGGCTTCTTTGGTAGCGTCGAGCATCTTGCAAACGTCATCGGAAGACGCTGGCAATAGGAATTCTGGATGCGGACCAACGAAACTATAAAGCGTATCTACCGCGATACCCATTCTTCGTTTATCGCGATCAATAGACCTCGTGTTGAGAAGCGCCAACGCCACGGAGCCAACTGCAGCTAGGGCCGTCGCGACCCAGAAAAACGCTAAGACCTTTTGATCGTTAATCGTGTTCCATACGAAGATCTGGAGCGAAAGTCCGAATATGAGCCATATCGCGGCAACACCGACGGCAAGATTTACCCCGGTGAGCGAACGGCCAAAAATTTTACTCGGCTTAGACATAGACTCTAAAATTTCTCCCCATCTTCCTTCGACAGTGAAGTTTTCCCTTTAAATTGAGAGGCTTCAGGGAACTAAGAGTAGATAAGCGTGGCGAGTTTTCGAGCTTATTTGAGCATCCTTGGCGGTTTCTCGGACAAGCTGTGACCGTCTATGCACTTTTTACGCGTGGTGTGTGAACCCCGTCACAGGCGAAATAGCGGCGCTGCGGAAGACGAAATTCAAGCTTTTGGTGAAATATCCGACATTAATTCCAACGAAGATTTCTGAACAATATGGCTATCCCGAAACGTCGGTCACCGCGAGATTTTTCCTCATGAAAAAAAACCACCTACTCATCGCATTTTTTTTAATGTTTCTAAACCCATTAGTGCTTATCGCCGCCGATGAAGAAACCGACGACGAACAAACAGCTGAAGCGACGGTTCAATATTTGGAGGTCAAACCTGGCATCATCGCGAATTACGGCGCTGGCAGCGATAAACCAAGATTATTGAATGCTGATGTGACCTTACAAATTAGCGATGAGGAGACTGCTGATAAAATTGCCATGTATTTGGTGCCGATTCGCCACGATTTAATCATGATGTTCAGTAACTTAAAGCATGATGAGGCTGATACGGGCGAGAAAGTAGAAAACCTGCGTGCAAAAGCGCTTGAATCGGTGCACGGCTCGCTCAGCGAATGGTCTGACAGTTTACAAGTCGTGGATGTGCTGTTTACGAGTTTCGTTACCGAATAACTTAGCCGTTAACAGAAAACCAACCAAAAACGCTAGGCGTCTAGCTTAAGTTCATCACCAAAAGCATCCTGATACCGCCTGGCAATTTCTGCTTTGCTTAATGCATGATTTTGGGTGCCACCATGCTCAATTTTGATCGCGCCCATGAGCGAAGCGAGCCGCCCCGTGGTAGGCCAATCCCAGTCATGGTTCAAACCATAGAGAAGACCAGCGCGATAGGCGTCACCACAACCCGTCGGATCGCTAAGTTGTGAAACCGGCGCGGCGGGAATCTCAAGGCGCTCACCGTCAACGAAGATCCAAGAGCCCTCACCTCCGCGCGTAACGACTAATGCGCTCACTTGTTCTGCTATTTGCTCTTGCGTCCAACCGGTGCGTTCACACATTAGTCCACTTTCATAATCATTCACGCTTACCCACTCGGCTTTTTCAATGAATGATTTTAAATCGTCACCGTCGAACATCGGTAGACCTTGGCCAGGGTCAAACACGAAAGGAATACCGGCTTCACTGAATTCAGAGGCGTGCTGAATCATGCCATCTCGTCCGTCAGGAGAGATGATACCCAGCTTTATGCCACCAACATCGTTAATATGGTTTTCGTGTGAAAAATTCATGGCACCGGGATGGAATGCCGTAATTTGATTATCGTCAAGATCTGTCGTGATGAATGCTTGGGCGGTGAGAGCATTATCCATAGTTTTCACATGACTATGATTGATACCGCATTCGTTCATCCAAGATCGATAGGGCTCAAAATCACTACCGACGGCGCCCATCGGTATCGCGTCGCCACCGAGCAAGTTCAGGTTGAACGCGATGTTGCCCGCACAACCGCCATACTCTCGGCGTAAGCCGGGCACTAGAAATGACACGTTCAAAATGTGGATTTTTTCAGGCAGGATATGATTCTTAAATCGATCCTCGAAGACCATGATGTTATCGAACGCGAAAGATCCACAAATCAAAACTGACATATTCAACTACCTTTCTTCCAGATTTTTCAAAATACGAGTTACTTGGCGGTATGCCCGTTAGCATAGACGGACATATCTCTAATATCGACTATTATGAATGAGTACGTGCCTGAGCAAAACTGTTCTATTCTTCACGAACAAACCAACGAACACAGATTATGTTGTCACCTACCGGTGTTTTCTTTAGCGCTGATATCGTTTTCGCTATTACGGTGTTCGCGCTAGTAGCATTGCTTGAGCCGTTTGTTGAAAAGTGGTTACACGGCCTATTGGAAGACAACCAGCCTTTTTGCGCGAGCTGGGATTATTTTTTCGCGCCTTTGCTACGTGCACTCAGTATCGTCGTTTTCATCTATTTGGCCTACCCCGCGCTGTTCGGTCTGAATACCGCGCCCAGCATTAGTGAGTTATTGCAACTTGAAAAACATAATACCGGCGGCTTGCTGGGCGTCATGTTTTTATTGGGTTTGTTACTACCAGTGATTCCCGCGTTGAATCGGCATCCCGAATTTGTCTTGCCTATCCAAGGTGCCGTTGCCGCCGCCTATCTATTTTCATGGCTCGCACATTACTTGCACATTACTACTGCCAGCGTGTGGCCTGGTTTTGATACGCTTGGTTTGATGATTCTGTGTTCTTATTTTGGCCATCGATTAGCAAGCCACGTGGGTCGCGTATTTGGCGAAACCCTTGACGACAAGTTCGCAACAAAGGGGCTGGACGCGGTGGGACGACATATCGTTGAGTTACTGGTACAGATTCCGGTTATCATCACGTTCGGCTTCGGTTTAGGACGCCAGCTTTCGATGTAGATTATCGCTTCGGCGCGTTTGCTCAAGCGACCCCGGTATTTAGGCCCTCGTCTAACAGTGGCGCAAGGTATCGCCCGGTGTGCGACCGAGGATTTTGGGCGAGGTCTTCAGGTGTGCCGACGGCAATGATTTGACCACCGCCGCTTCCCCCCTCAGGACCGAGGTCAATAATCCAATCTGCCGTTTTAATGACATCTAAGTTGTGCTCAATAACAACGACGGTGTTGCCGTGATCACGGAGGCGGTGGAGAACTTTTAATAACTGTTCAATATCGAAGAAATGTAACCCGGTAGTTGGCTCGTCGAGGACATAAAGCGTTTTACCGGTGTCGCGTTTCGAGAGTTCGCGTGAAAGTTTAACCCGCTGCGCCTCACCGCCGGAAAGCGTTGTCGCATTTTGCCCTAGGCGAATGTAAGACAAACCCACATCCATCATGGTTTGCAACTTTGTATAAATGGTGGGTACAGCGTCAAAAAATGAGCGAGCTTCCTCAACCGTCATATCCAGCACTTCGCTGATGGTTTTGCCTTTGTAACGGATTTCCAAGGTCTCTCGATTGTAACGAGTACCTTTACAGGTATCACAGGCAACATAAATATCTGGCAGAAAATGCATCTCCACTTTGATCATCCCGTCACCTTGACACGCTTCGCATCGACCGCCTTTGACGTTAAAACTAAAACGCCCCGGTTTGTAACCACGGGCCCGGGCCTCTTGCGTTTGCGCAAAGAGATCGCGGATTGGTTGAAACAGCTGCGTATAAGTAGCGGGATTAGAGCGCGGGGTTCTACCGATAGGGCTTTGGTCAATTTCGACCACCTTATCGAAGTGTTTCAGACCTTTGTAACTCTTAAAGGGCGCGATTTCGTGACTCGCGCGGTTCAACTCGTTCGCCGCAATTCGATACAAGGTATCGTTGATTAACGTTGACTTACCCGATCCCGAAACGCCCGTGATACAAGTCATTAGCCCAACTGGCACGTCAACATCTACGGCGTTTAAATTGTTGCCGCTGGCGCCGGTGATACTAAAAATTCTTTTTTCATCAATCGGTGTGCGTAATCCTGGCACAACGATTCTCCGCCGATTGGATAAATATTGTCCCGTTAGTGATTCAGAACATTTTGCCACTTGTTTCGGCGTACCCTGAACGACCACCTGACCGCCATGGACGCCCGCCCCTGGTCCCATATCGACAACATAATCGCCGGCGCGAATGGCTTCTTCGTCATGTTCGACGACAATCACTGTGTTTCCTAAATCACGCAGATGAATTAACGTATCAAGCAGGCGTTGGTTATCGCGTTGGTGTAATCCTATCGAAGGTTCGTCAAGGATATACATAACTCCCACGAGTCCAGCGCCAATTTGGCTCGCCAAACGAATGCGCTGCGCTTCCCCGCCGGAGAGCGTGTCGGCGCTTCGATCTAAACTCAAGTAGTCCAATCCTACGTTGATCAAAAACTTTAAACGCAGACTCACCTCGTTGACAATTTTTTCAGCGATCTCGCCGCGGCGACCCGGCAAGCGAAGCTTGTCGAAGAATTCACCCGCCTCACCAATGGGCATAGCCGCAATGTCAGGCAACACTACATCGTCGACAAAAACATTTCGCGCAGAACGGTTTAATCGGTTGCCATGACAATCTGGGCATGGTTTATGTGAAAGATATTTGCCCAATTCTTCGCGCACCACGTTCGACTCAGTTTCTTTGTAGCGGCGCTCCATATTGGGCAACACACCCTCAAACGGATGCTTACGTTTGTAACTCTTGCCACCGGACTTCAGATAGGTAAATTCGATAATTGTGCTGCCGCTACCGTTCAATATGACATTACGAATCTTAGGGGGCAGTTCTTC
>JBCCFA010000061.1:0-14097 GCA_039029975.1 Pseudomonadota bacterium | reverse complement strand
GGCGATTCAATCAGTGCTTGCAGACCTTGTTCCGTAGTGGGATAGATGCCAATGTCCAAATAATATAGCTCCACCGCGGCCGCCAGATCTTCTATTTGAACGGTGGCTGTTTTACTTTTTGCGCCAGCAATTTTTCCAATTAAATTCGGCGCAACGATCGAGGCAATTAATCCCAGTATGACCACCACTACCAACATTTCGATAAGCGAAAACCCGTGCTTGTTACGTTTTATCAGGCGCGGGCTGCGATAAATATTCTTTTTTACAGATTTAGATTGGCGCATCATTTAACCCGAGTATTGCCATGAGAATAGAAAAAATGATGATCGCAATCACCGATCCGAGTATCAAAATAAGTGCGGGCTCCAACAATGCTAGGCCGCGATCGATGCTTGCCCGTACTTTGCGATCATAGAGTGAGGCGATTCTTTCCAACATCGTGGCGAGCTCGCCAGATTCTTCGCCAATTTGAATCATTTGCACGGCCTGCCGAGGTAGCGTCTCTGTATCGTGCAGGCGTTTTGCAATGGTCCCGCCTAGCTGAAGTTCACCGGCGGCAATGTGAAGGTTCTCCGCGATATAGCGGTTACTTACTGCGTCGGCGGCTACCGCCAATGCTTGCGTCATGGGTACGCCTTGGCGTGTCAAAACGCTGAGGTTACGCGCGAAACTCGCCGTCTCCCAATTTTTCAAGAAACTTCCAAACAAGGGCAAGCCTAATAACCAAGAATCTATCTGAGCACGACCATGTGGATCGCGATATCGATATTTCAAATATCCGCAAATTGCTACCAGCAGCACCGCTAGTATCCACCAATATTGATTAAAAATTTTTGCACTGGCCAACACCGCTTCCGTTAACAATGGCAGCGGTACCCCCATATCGGCAAACAATTTATCGAACTCTGGCAGGACAAAAACCAATACCCCAAACAAAGACAGCGCGGCAACAACCACTAAGATAAGAGGATAAATCATCGCCGACAGAACTCGATCTCTAAGTGCCGCCATCATGTTCAAATAACTCGATAGCCGCGCAAGGACTTCCGGTAAATTACCGCCAACTTCGCCGGCGCGAATAAGATTAATGTAAGTGGGAGAGAAAATTTTCGGGTAGCTTGCTAGCGCAACAGAAAAGTCCGCGCCTTCGTGAATACGCCTATGCAGCGAGTCCAACACTTCTTTGATCTTCTCATCTTGATTCGCTTCGATCATGATGCCGAGCGCGCGATCGAGTTCCAGACTGGCGCTAAGCAGCGTACTCAACTCCTCCGTCAAAGAAGCCACGACCGACGCTGACAGCGCGGTTTTAGAATCCTGATGCGCACGAGCCTTGGACGCGACCATAGCGAAAGGATAGCAGTTCTAGTCGCAGCAAGTGTTATTTACCGCGGGGTTCGTGGCAAATTGTCTAGCTGAGCAAACTCGAAAAATTGACCCCACTTTCAATCGGTGCGCTCGCATAGCCTGGAAAAACCTGGTTTGCGGAACCGGGTGAAACCCATTCGCAAATCGCCGCGTAGATATGTTCGAAGCCGGTTAGACCGTCGGTGTCAGTATTCGGTTGCGCCATTTTAGGGATTTCCGAATTGGGAAACATTTCTCCGTATAGACCGCCGTCAACAGCATCACCAATTAATATCGCGATATTTCCTTCGCCGTGATCGGTACCGTTACCGCCGTTGTCGCGTAATTGGCGACCAAATTCCCCAGACAAACAAAATACCGTATTCGCCCTTGCGTCGGTTGGTAGCGAATCATAAAGCGCTTTAAGTGCCCCATTGTTGGCAAATAGGCCATTAAGTCGCGGCTCAATTTCATCGCGCTGGTTATCGTGCGTATCCCAACCACCGTAATCGAGCGAAGCAACTTGCATGCTCAAAATATCATTACACGCAATTGCATCATATAAGTTTCGAAATTGCCGGGCTTGCCAGCCAGAGATTGGACTTGTCTCGTCCCAAAGCGCATTGATTGCCGCAGGTACTTCCACGTTAACCAGTCGCGCGTCAATCAGTTCAGCAAATTCTCGAAGCTTTCGATCATGTTCAACAAATTGATGAAAAACAGAATCGCTACTAATCGTCGCACGACGTTCGGCGTAATAATGCTTTACTGCTCGCGTGACATAGGCGCGATTATCAAAATAACCATTATCATTAACGTCGGGTAAACCCACCTGACGCATGTCCGCAATGGGCAACATATCGGTGTTATCTACTAATGTGAGGTCGCTTAAGTCAGATGCATCAGGACCGAAACTGAACAAACGCGGCGAATTCGTTAGCGCAATTGAATTTCCACTAGCAGCATGCGCAAGACGCCCGCCCCAACCTGAACCGTCCTGAAATTTTTCACCCAAACGGACGCCGCGCTCCATGTTGCGCGTTGCCTTATCGTGGTCGCGGGAATCGTCAGCAAGCATGTTGCAAATGATTGCGACTTTACCGTCTATCCACATGTCATGCAGCCACTCGCAGCTATTTAAGATGCCGAAAGGGGTACCGCCATAGGTGAGGTGGAAGTAATCGTCGTTCCAACGCGCTTCGTAAGCCGTGTTATTCGAGGCAATGCTGTGGGCGCGTGCTCGCGCCTCCCAGTACGCGTTCCCATATGAACCACCATTCGGGTTATATGCCGGCGGAAACAAATGACGCATATCGGGCCCGCCATCCATCATGATATGGGCGAGTATCGGCTTATTCACCGCGGCAAAACCGGTCCCTTGCGCCAAGCTAATGCCTGGAAATGCGCCGACACCGCCTAATGCAGATAGCGATAAAGCCTGGCGGATAAATTGTCGACGAGATTTGTTCACGGAATTGCTGACGTCGGTGCGCGAGGTCAGAATGATTGGTGCTTTTTTTATAGAGCTCATCGCTACCGGCCCTCCTGCGCCAACATAAACGGCGTTGTCACAATAAAGTTCACCGCTTGTCCCACTCGACCATTTGCGGTTAGGCGATCATCAGCGTCACTGCTACCCAAATCCATGACTTGTGCGCCCAACGCATCGACCGCGGCGATTACAGTGGGATTATTTTGCAACTCATCGAGCGTGACAATTTGCCCCGGATTACTTGGATAGATCTGTCGCGACAAGTCCTGGCCACTTGCTAATAAGGCATAAAGATGCGCTTTCTCTAGCGGGCCGTAGTTCTTCATGTCGGCAATAAAGCGCATCCATAACCATTCAGCTGCATGCGCAACGGTGTATTGACTCGTGGCGTCTGGCGGCATGAACGCAGCCCAGTCTTTAAGGTATATCGTGCCGCTAAAATCATAAGCCGGCGCGTTGAACCAGTATCCTGATTCTGTACGTGAAGAAATGTGCTTGCGAAATATTTCTGAGCTCTTCGCTGCTTCATCCCCAGTTTGATGACCAAACACATTATGGATAGGGAAGAACGGGCGCATTTCCTCTTCCCAGAATAGGCGACCCACCTGGGTAGTGTCGTTATAACTTTCAAGATTGCTGTGGGTGAATCGATTGTTGATCATTAAATATCGTTCGATCGACGTCCATTGCTTGATCCGATCCGGACTATGAAAGAGCGATGACACCGCGTACGCGCGAATAAATTGGAGAAAATCCTTCGTCTGCATACTTTGCCAAGCTTGCCTAAGCGCGCCGGCTTCATTGGCGTCGATATAATCGTCCGCAATACCTTGAATGATCATCAAGGGGAGATTGTCCAGACTTTCGCTGTCATTAATCGCGATATCCGACAACGCTGCAATTTTTTCAACCGTGGTGTTGCCCGAAATATTTTGATTTAAAATTTCAACCGCATGATTAGGATGGCCCTCGGTACCAAAATTGAGCGTTTCCGCTTCCCAAATATTTGGGGCCTCTATTTGATAATAGTTCGCACCGGTCAACGCTTTCGCCGTATTTTTTATCGAGGTTAATTCGTGATATGTGGGATTGTTCACGCCCAAGATACCGAAACCAAGCTGGTGATATTCGCGCGCAAAGTCTTCGTTGCAATAACAAACGCCGCCGTAATAACGGTCGTAGACATAACCGTAAAGCGTGGCAACAGCCGCGCTCAAGGATTGCGTATTAATGACATCCTGGTACGGGCCACCGAGCTTATGTTGGGCCATCACGTCGTCGTAGTAACGAAACACCTGCCATCTGGATACCCCCGCGCTTTGATTAATCGCCAGATGAAAATTCGATTCCCAGAAGCCAATACGCTCTCGAAAAGGGTTTGCACCGCGGGTTGCGGCCATTTGAGTCCACGTGTAGTAGGTCCCGCCCCAGTCTGACACTTCAAACCGGTCGCGTTGATCGACCGGCACCGGATTCGTGGGATCATCGGAAGCCCAAAAATCTGCGAGCGCACGCATGGTGGTTGGGCGAGTGGCGATGAGATCCGTATCTAACGATGTAGGTGTAGAAAGGCGTAAGTTGTGATCATCAAAATTCAACATTTGCTCAATGGCGATGTTAGGCTCCATGTCTGCCCACGTTTTAATCTGCGCGTCGGTAGCATGCGAGCCAAAGGCGAAAGTATGCAAAACCTTACGCACTGCAGATTCATCCCAAGTACTGTGATTCACCATCGGTAAACCGGGTAGAAGACCAGCAGGTAGCGGTATCAGTTTCAAACGCGGCACCATGCGAACCCTGGGTATGCCGTTCACGATAATGACTTTGGGCTCCATCACAATTTCGTATTCCAGCGCGGCAACTTGCTGCGATATGCCAAGAACTGCGGCCACCAGTAATGCGAAAAAAATTATTCGTTCGATAATTCGATTCACCATAAAACCGCTTCCTTTCATGCTTGGTTTCTGAAATTAAAAGGGTTTAATCTGATCAAGGCGCGAGATCCATTGTTGTCGTCACCGCGCTTCTTGCTTGCACATAACGGCAGCAATACCGGCGCTAACCAGGCAAAGCCTCCCGGTATAGGAACGGTCGTGGTTTCCAACTGCACGGCAGAAGATTCACTGAAAACTGTGAAATCTAGGACGGCGAAGACGTCGGCAGAATCGTAGGCAATTTGCAACGCCAACATGCCGGTTAGATCGTTGGGCTCACCCAAACCGTTTCCGGTAACGCTGGCAGGGGTCGCGTCAACAACCCCAGTTGTTAGTCCCGTAGCATCAAAGGTTTCTAGGGCTGCAAAAATCCCGACCGTGGACTCGCTTGCGGAATTCATCGTAAGCGCGGAGAGCGCATACGGAATAGAGATATTAAGCGTTCCTGAACCACTCAAAAAAAATAAGGCTACCATTTGCGCTTCTGCGCCTATGTCACCCTCTGATGACATTGACTGCACAACGAGATCACTGCTGTCGGCAAAGGTGCTGGCGTTAACAGTCGTGTTTATTAGACTAAGGTTGTGAGGATTCGAATTCGACGGCGGCGGCGCGGGCGCGTCAGGATCGAGGTTGTCGAAAATGAGAGTTTGCGTGGGTTCGCTTAAATCTGCGCCAACTTTGTAAGACTGCAATGCAGGACTACCACTGCCAAAAGCGCTGCCCCAACCGATTGTCGCGCTGCTTTCAGCAACGGCGCCGAGTACAGAATCAAAGGGCGCGATACAAACAAGAAAGAAAACGCCCGCAAATAGTGGTCCGCGCAGCAAAGCTACCCTCAGCGCTTTGTGGCTCAACATTTGAGTGTCCCCTCAAATTATCGTTAGTTATTACCTTTCGATATGGTGATATCGAAACGAGGGTTTACATTAATTAACAATTAGCGAGGAGTGTTGAGATTGAGCCCGAAAGTGCGACAAACTCCGCAAAAAAAACGCTGAGCAGCCCTAGGTTGGCAAATTAGGCCTATAGAATTTTCCATTTGCCGCCAAGTCCGTTGGAGGATTGCGCGATAACTTCTCGGCCCTGTCCCGCAAAACCGACAGCATAAACAGTTGAACCTTGCGGCACCCAGCCGTGCTTGCGAGCCGGGGTCAGCCATTTCTGTTGACGTTTCCCAGAGCGTGTCGACCATAGACCAAGATGCCTGCCTGGAAATCCTAACAGTATTTCTTTGCCGTTCGCCGAAAACCTGGCCGACACGATCCGCTGCTCGGCGCGCTGCAGTTCTAATTCTGTGGTGCACTTGCCGTTGTCTAATGACCACACGCAGGCACGACGATTTTCGTCGGCTGATAACACCTGATCATTTTTATCATCTAACGCCACGGCAACTACGCGGTGCGAGTGCTCAAACACGTTTAGTTCTTCGCCGCTTATCGCATCCCACACCATGACCCGCCTGTCGTTACCGCCCGTAACAACCACTCGACCATCCGGACTCATGGCTACCGAAGTGATACGCTCGTTGCGATGAGCGATTACTTCTAAGCGTCTGCCGGTTAGTCGATTGATATGCAATGCGCGACCATCTTTCAAAGCCAGCAGCACAAACTTCGCATCGTTGGAAAGGGCGGCATCAAGAATATCTGATTCTGCTGCCCAATAACCGAGTGAGCTGCCCTCCGCAGTAGACCAAATAACAAAAGTGCTGCCCTCGGCCGTTAATACATGCGAATCATTGGCGGCGAAAACGGCGACCGAAATATTATTTTCACTGTCACTATGGCGCCAATCGTAAAGCCGTTCGTTTTTCTGTAAATCCCAAAAACTTGTTCCTTCGCTGAAGCTGGACACAACGGCAAAGTTGCCGTCATGAGATAGCGCTGCGCCGAATAAGCCTGAACTTGAGTATTCCCAAGTCTTAAGTGGCTTTGGATCAGAAGAACATCCCGCCAAAATCGACAGTGTGAGGATTAAGCTTACCCAGGTAAACGAAGCACAAGGCCTATTTCGCGATGTTTTGTTTTTCATGACTACTTTCCGCCGACAACTATCTCTGTTAAGAAATTAGCGGCCGAAAAACTGGCTAGTTAACCTCCTCTTGCTCACAGCGGCAATTTGCTTTTTTTACTGTTCAGGCGTAGCGTCCCGCACCGACAAAGCGCTAGAAACTGAGGGGGAGATAGTGCTACTGCTGATTGTTGGTATTGTGCTCTTTATCGGGATACACAGTATCTCGATAATCAATGAAGGCTTCCGCGACTCGCTTAGCGCAAAATTGGGTGATGGGCCTTGGAAGGGATTGTATTCCGTCATTTCCCTGATCGGTTTCGTGTTACTGATCTACGGGTATGGGGAAGCGCGTCAAAACCCAACGGTGCTATACAACTCCCCAAGCTGGTTGTATTACATCAATTATTTCCTGATGCTGTTTGTTTTCCCGTTATTTCTGGCTGCGAATTTTCCTGGAAAAATCAAAGCCGCGACGAAACATCCGTTACTCGCAGCGACAAAGATTTGGGCTTTTGCGCATCTGCTGGTGAACGGAACGCTGGCTGATGTCTTATTGTTCGGTTCATTCTTGGCCTGGGCGGTCGCCGATCGAATCTCCATGAAACGTCGTACGCAGCGACCAATCATGGCGATACCCAAATCGGCGCTGAACGATATAATATGCGTAGTACTCGGACTAGGGATTTATGCCGGATTTATGTTTTGGTTACACGCCAAGTGGATTGGCGTTGCATTGCCGTTTTAATCTCTTATTTACCATTGACGAATTTCACTACTTTTTGGACCAACTTTATGACTAATCCGCAAATCACCGCTATCCGCACCATGCTGAAGGAAAACCCGATCATTAAGCCCGGCGCCACACTCGATCAGATGCGTGCCGGAATGAATGCCATGGGTAATGCGACCCCTGCTCTGGCGAACGTGTCCACCTCGGCAGTGGACGCAAACGGTGTGGAAGCTTTTTGGATCAGTGCCAACGACGAACCGAGCGCGCCGGTCGTTTTGTATTTCCACGGCGGCGGTTATGTCATGGGATCCGCGCTGTCCCATCGCGCATTAGTGGAACGCCTAGCTGCAGCGATTAATGGTCGTGTTCTTGCTATTAATTATCGCCTAGCACCAGAACACCCATTTCCAGCAGCAACAGACGACTCGTTGGCAAGCTATACCTGGTTGCTTGAGCAAGGTGTTGACGCTAAGCGCATCGCCCTGGCGGGCGATTCTGCCGGTGGCGGATTAACGTTTGCTGCGCTGGTCGCAATAAGAGACGCGGGCCATACGCTGCCAGCCTGCGCCGTGGCCATATCACCGTGGGTGGATATGGAAGGTTTAGGAGATTCCATGACGAGCAGAGCGGCAGTGGACCCAATGGTTCAGAAAGAAGCATTGGCGATGCTTGCGCCCTTATACCTCAACGGCACCGATCCGCGAACCCCGCTAGCCGCACCGCTTTATGCGGATTTAGCGAATCTTCCCCCGGTTTTGATCCAGGTCGGTGATGCTGAAACGCTACTCGATGATTCCACCAGATTGGCCGCAGCAATTGAGCAGACCAATACATCAGTAGAGTTAGAAGTTTGGGACGACATGATTCACGTTTGGCATCTATTCGCACCGATGCTCGATAAAGGTCAGGAAGCCATTGAGCGAGCCGCCGAGTTCATGGGCGCGCACTGGTAGTAATCTGAGGCAAATCTCGCGCCTTACCGAGATAATCTCAATTTCAAACTGTTAGTTTTCCCCTGCCCCAAGTAATCCCGGGAATAACGACCAAAAGTGGCCATTTTCGGGGTTCCTAGCTGCTGGTTTTCGTGAGCTGCATCACATCCCCCCAGAAACCCGTTGACTATAGTTTTTAGACGCAACGCCGCTAGATCGGTGTTGCCCGGGAATCGCATTTTAATCATGCGATTGGGGAAAATCTGTCGAAGCTAGCCCACTAATATGCTGCAAGTAAAAATCGCGTCGCACCAGGTCGCAAAAGGCATGTACGTTGCCAATCTTGACCGTCCTTGGATTGAAACTCCGTTTCCGTTTCAAGGCTTTTTGGTGCAAAAAGACAGCGAAATACGCCATCTGCAGGATTTTTGCGCCCACGTTTTTATTGACGTAGAAAAAGGCGACGGGCCACCGGCCGCAGATTTGGGCAAAGTACCGGTTCCCGCAAATGTTCCGCCTGCCCCGCTTCCCACGCCAGCCGTTCGATACGAAAACGAAACCAAGGTCGAAGACGAACTAAAGATCGCTGAAGAAGTTCAGGCGGCAGTCACCGAACGCGTCGTCGATTTCATGGACGACGTACGCTCTGGCAAGACACCGAATTTGAGTGCGGTTAAACAAACCGTGCGTCAAATGGAGCAAAGTATTCTGCGTAACCCGGATGCGTTCATGTGGTTGCGACAATTAAAGAAAAAAGACGCCTATTCGTATACGCATTGCATCGATTGCAGTGCCTTAGCCGTGGCGTTCGGCCGACAACTTGGCCTTCCAGGCGATCAAATTCACGACCTAGCTATTGGCGCGCTGCTATTTGACGTGGGTAAAAGCAAGGTTCCGCAAAACCTATTAGCGAAAGCCGGCCAGTTAACAGACACTGAGTTCACTATCGTGAAAATGCACGTTGAGTACAGCCTTGGCATTGTCGACAGCGATCCGGAAATCTCGGAACGCAGTCGCGAAATGATCGCTAGTCATCATGAAAAATTCGACGGTAGCGGTTATCCGAAAGGACTCGCTGGTGGAGATATTCCGCTACTTGGTCGCATTGGCGCGATCGTTGATTTCTACGATGCCGTGACTAGCGATCGTCCTTACGCCTCAGCAATGTCCCCGCATGACGCAATCAAATACTTGTACAAGTACCGAAACACAGCTTACCAAGATGAGCTCATTGAGCAATTCATCCAAACGCTTGGCGCTTATCCGGTGGGCACACTGGTAGAGCTCAGCAATGAAGAAGTAGGTATTGTCATTGGTCAGAATGAAGTTCGCCGACTGTTGCCGAAGGTCATCGTTATCCTCAACAGCGGCAAACAAATGGTTGCAGATCCCACTGTGAAGGACTTAATGCTCGATGCCGAATCTGACACACCCGTGACTATTCGTCGGTCGCTTGAACCAGGCACCTACGGAATAGAACCCGACGACTTCTATTTATAAGTCGCTCGTTTGTCATTCTCTAGCTTGAGACGAGCAACAACACCATGAGTCAGTACGCAGGCCGCAGCGAGATAATCGAGGTCGTATCGAAAGCGATTGAAACCTCAAGCGCAAACGAGCAACTTGTTTGCGTTATCTCCGGCAAAATTCTGCGCACCAAAGAACTTTACTACGAATTAGGGTATTCGCATGGCGATAACATCCTAACGGATATGTGCGCAACGATTGCAGACTGCCTGCGCGAAAAAGATGTGTTCGCGCGTATCGACAATAACGAATTTTCGATTGTGCTTCCGGGCCTAAAAAATGCCGGACAGCCCTTGATGGCTGTTAATAAAATTCAACGAAAATGCGGCACCGTTGAAATTGGTAAACGCGAACTCAAAGCGAAGTTTGCTTTCGGCGCGAGCATCTCGCCACTCGATTCCACCGATCCCGCAGCGCTCCTGATGACCGCCGACATCGCCTTGCGACACGCGGAAATAAATAATCTTGATTATGTTCGCTATTCCGATTGCCCAACGAAAACGTTACCGCCTGTTCTACAAATGGAAACGGAACTGGCAAGCGCTATTGAAGTTGGGAGTTTGGATGCGTTCTTTCAACCGGTCATCGACGTAGAATCGGGCGAGCTAACGGAAATTGAACTGATTACTGAATGGCACCGGGAGAATGAAGGCATCGTGGAAGGCGCCTTGTTTGCGGAAATTGCGAAACGCGCCAGTTTAGCGATGCCTCTAGTAAACTGGGGATTGAATAACGCGCTCAGGGAATGTAGCGAGTGGCAAAGTGACTTGCCCAGGGTACGGGTCGCGATGAATCTCAGTGAAGAGGCGCTGCACGATCCTTACCTTAAGGAAATGATCAAACGCGCGATGGGTTTATGGGGCACCAATGAACGCTTATTGTCGATAGAAATCGATGAAAACACCATCATGGCGGATCCAAAACTTTCAGCCACAGTTCTGGCCGAACTACATGATTTGGGCGTTGTCATTGCGATTGATAACTTTGGTACGGGCGCGAGCTCTTTGGGGTATTTAAAAGAGCTACCGTTAGACGTGCTTAAGATTGACCGATCTTTTGTTACAGGCATGATTGACAACGTGGCAGATCGACAAATCGTGCAAGCGGTTATTGACCTGGCACATAACTTCGATCTGTCGGTGGTCGCCAAAGGCGTTGAAGATGAAGAGACTCTAGACACCCTAACCTTAATGGGTTGTCAGTGCGCGCAGGGTGAGCATGTTGGCCAACCAATGGCTGCACAAGACATTCTGCCGTGGTTTGATGCGTCGCCGTGGGAACAACTGCCTGACCCGAATGACACTGCCGGTTTTCGTGAAGTTGATTTAGTGGTTGGTTAGAAGCAGAAAAGCGTCAAAGCTTTTAACGAGTTACTTCTTCGCTACGGCCTTCATATCGGCGATAACTTCGGTTGCGTCGGAATAGCGGTCCATCCTGTCCTTGGCAATTAATTTTCGAAAAATCGCTTCGAGTTTGTTGAACTTATGCGGCAACGGCTCAGCTTCTGTTTGCAAGTGTTTCAGCGCAATGCCGGGAATTGAGTCTGCGTCGAACGGTTTTCTGCCAGTCAATAATTCGAACATCATAATGCCCAGACTGTACAGATCTGCACGCTGATCGAGAGGTTCGGCGCGTAATTGTTCCGGACTCATATAATAGGGCGTACCCATGACCATGCCGGCCTGAGTTAGTTGGGTAGTTTGGTCAACACGTTTAGAAATGCCAAAGTCAGCGATCGCCAGTTGATCATCACCACGGAACATAATATTGGCTGGTTTTAGATCACGGTGGATAATGCCCACTCCATGGATTTTCTCCAACCCCGAGGCAATGGCTAGACAGTAGCGAAACGCATTGTTTGGAGATATGCCATTTTCTATTCGCTGCTTTAAATCGCCGCGCGAGAAGAACTCCATCGCCATGAAACCGTATTTATTGGTGAAACCTTGTTCGTAAATTTTCACCACGTGCGGACTATCAATCTCCTGGGCAAGCGACGCCTCTTGAATGAAACGTTTCACGCTTTCGTCTTCCGCGGAAAGGTTGCCATCCATGATCTTGAGCACCACCGTTAGGTTATCGCTAAGCCGTTCCGCCAGATAAACCCTGGACATCGCGCCCTGACCGATAAGCCGTTTAAACGAGTAGCCACCCTCACCCGCCGCATCGCCCCGCGCTTGCTCGACGATTTCCTCATCCGACTTACCGCCGGCAGCAGTTGTGGTAACACCCCCGGTGTTGGATTTTTTCTTTTCCTCAAAAGCCTCTATCGCGGCTGTGGCCGCTTCGGACATGGTATCCGGGCTCAAATCTCGTTTAACGATGACTGAATGGGCACCAGCTTTAAGCGCGGCACCAACGATGCGTTGTTCGCCCGTGCTGGAAACCATGACAGAGGCAGGGAAGCTGTTGAACTGACCGAATTTCTCTAGCCATTCAATACCGGTGCCAGCGGCACCTAGATCTTCGCTAACGAAGACCAGTGCATATTGGCCCCAATCAAACGTTGGCGGCGGCATACCCGCTTGCTCAGGTTGGTATTCGTTAACCGAAACATCTGGCAAATTCTTGGCGAGAAATCGCCGCATAATTTGCAGGCTACGCTTGGAATTTTCGATAATGAGGACGTTCATAGTTCCGTGGCAAGTATGCCATTTTGCGGTGCACCGCGATAGTTAGGGCACCGCTTAAGTTATAGACCGCTTCCATGCATTTGACAAAAATACACGTTATAGTGCCACGAATAGTTCGATTTTCCTGACAGGATGCCCCGCCATAGGAGAGGAGCAAAACATGCAACAGAATGCCTATATCGCCGGTGTCGGTATGACCCCATTCGGCAAGCATATGGACCGAACCTTGAAATCTTTGGCGGTAGAAGCCATTGAACAAGCGCTGCGCGATGCCAACATAGGCAAGCAACAACTGCAGGCCGCGTATGTTGGCACGGCAGGGACAGCGGTGACAGTGGGTCAGGTTATGGTGCCCGGGCAAGCAGCGTTGCGTTCAATGGGCATTGGTCAAATTCCTGTGATTAATGTGGAAAACGCCTGTGCGTCGGCGGCTACATCGTTTCAACAGGCTTGCACAATGGTTACCCACGGCGTGTACGACATTGTGTTGGCCGTTGGCATGGAAAAACTCTATTGCGAAGAGAAAGGAAAAACGTTTTCTGTCTTTACCGGCGCGGTCGATTTTGAAAGCTTTGATGAAGTCACTGAAAAAGTTTACGACCGCATTCGAGAGTCTGGGATCGAGGTAGACAGCGGCGCTGGCGAATCTCGCTCATTATTCATGGACATTTACGCCGCTTGGGCGATTGAACACATGCGCGAGCACGGCACCACGCAGAGAGATTTCGCGGCGGTGTCCGCGAAAAACTCGTTTCACGGCAGTTTGAATCCAAACGCGCAATACAAAAATGTCATGACAGAAGACGAAGTGCTTGCGGCGCGCGAAATCAGTTATCCGTTAACGCTCGCGATGTGCTCACCGATTGGCGACGGTGCCGCCGCAGCCGTACTGGTGAGCGAAAAAATGGCGCGTCAGCTTGGCATGGATCGCATGGTTAAAGTGCGCGCCTCGGTACTGCGCTCAGGCTGGGACCTAGATGACTCTGAGGCGGGCGTGGCCGAAGTCGTCGCTAACGAGACATATGATGCAAGCGGCATAGGACCAAAAGATCTCGACGTGGTTGAACTGCATGACGCTTCCTCACCTGCTGAACTCATGTACTACGAATTTTTAGGACTTTGCGAAAAAGGCAACGCATCAAAGCTTGTCAACGATGGGGAAACTAAACTCGGCGGTTCAATCCCAGTGAATCCATCAGGCGGTTTGTTAAGAAAAGGGCACCCGGTTGGCGCGACCGGTTTAGCACAAGTGCATGAACTCGTAACACAACTGCGCGGCGAAGCCGGTCCACGTCAAGTCGACAATGCGCGCATTGGTTTGGCTGAGAACGGTGGTGGATACATCGGTGCCGATGCGGCGGCGATGGTTATATCCGTGCTAGAAAAGTAGCGCTCTCTAACCTGAAAAATCCTCCAGCACAGAGCAAAGGCACTCGGTATGAACGCAGTTGCAGAGCCGCCAATTCTCGCCAATCTTATCGCCGAT
>JBCCFA010000060.1:0-14121 GCA_039029975.1 Pseudomonadota bacterium | reverse complement strand
GACGAATAATATCGAATTCCTGATACTAGATCTATTGTAACTTATGGGCCGAAAGGCTCACTTCAACAACTTGGGGTTGCCGTGGTATTGCCGGTGTTGCGGTAACTGTTGTGATTGCCGTCGCTAATCTACCCCGCAACGAAATTAATGATATTTTTTTGCATTATTTCGAGCCATCTCTAGATTTTCGCAATGACACCGACTTCTTGGTTGATAATCTAAACGGCATCGATTTCATCAACTACTCCATTCACGCCGGGGAATCGGGTGGCATCAGTGAACCGGAATTTCTCGCCGATGTAGAAAAATTCGCAAACTGGATGAAGTCCCAACCAGAAACTACTCATGTGGACAGTATTGTTCACGTGATGAAGCGATTGAATAAGAGTATGCATGAGGAAGATAGCGCTTATTACCGCCTCCCAACGGAACGCGATTTAGCTGCGCAATACCTATTGCTCTATGAAATGTCACTGCCCTATGGCCTCGATTTAAATAATCAAATTAATGTCGATAAATCGCAAACGAAGGTTGGGGTAACAACTGCCGTTTTATCCAGTCAGGATATGATCGATTTCAACGCCAGAGCCTTAGCATGGGCGCGCGCAAACCTTGGCGCGATAAAGGAAATCGAAAGTGCCGGAGTGAGCCTGATGTTTGCCTATATCGGTCAGCGCAATAATTATTCTATGCTGGGCGGGACTGCCCTGGCGTTAGTTTTAATCTCCGCGATTATGATGATCGCCCTGCGTTCGGTGCGAATAGGCATGATTAGTTTGTTACCCAATTTGGCACCCGCCGCAGTGGCATTTGGCATATGGGGTATTTTTGTTGGCGAGGTTGGCTTGTCCCTTTCTATCGTCGCCGGCATGACTTTTGGTATCGTCGTGGATGATTCGGTCCATTTTCTATCAAAATACCTACGCGCGAGACGCGAAAACTCACTGTCGCCAAGCGATGCCGTACGTTATGCCTTCGATACTGTTGGCCGCGCGCTCATGGTAACGACCATTGTGTTAATTCTCGGTTTTACTGTCGTTGCCACGTCTAATTTCGCGATAAACGGCGACATGGGTTTAATGACTACCCTGATCATCGCGATTGCGCTGATTACTGTATTTTTAATGTTACCGCCGTTATTGATCGCAACCGATAAACATCAAAGTAATTCTGTTTAAGCCAAAAGCGGAGCTAAATACGCGTTCGCAGCAGCGCTATGGCTGAAGATATCGTTGACGTAATTTCGACTGACGTATTATTTGCATTCCTGCGCGGCAACAATGCGCAAATCCGTGCCCGATAATTACTATGCGGGCACCATACTAAACAACGGCGCGCCCGCCGCTTCGCTGGCTTCTACCAGAGTTCCATAAACAGAAACTTTCGTGCCTGGATATTTCTCGCATGGGGCGTTTGCTACTTTTCCATCGGCATAGTTCTGCGCGTTTTGTATCGAATCGAATAAGTAAACGCCCCCCGATGCACTATCCGACTCGCGATTGAGGTAAATCTTCCATTGAAGACCCACAATGGTGGGAACGATATTCTATGAAAAACGCAGGGTACTCTCGCCCAGCTCAGATTGAGACATGGTATGGCTGAAGTGAATGATCACAATAGCAGGCACAGTTTACTCCAAGATTTTAAATACCATTGCACGCGCGCTCAGTTAGCTATCAAGTGCAATGCCAACCGTTTTCGTATTCATCAAGACCTTGCTCTTCGATTTGACTTAGCCTGTTTTAAGACGGGCCTCGGTTAATAGAATTGCAAATAGCGATTCACTTCCCAGTCGCTCACCGCACGGCAATACTCAACCCATTCCATGCGCTTAACGTCAAGAAACTCTCCAATAATCTCCTCACCCAATGCATTTTTGAAAAACTTATGCGCCGCCAACTCATCCAGAGCTTCACCGAGTGATTGGGGGAGTAATTTAATCTTGCGTCGCTTGAGTTCTTTTTCACTCAGTTCGTAGAAGTTAAGGTTTTGTGGATCGCCGGGATCCAGTTCGCGCTCAATACCGTCCAGACCCGCTGCAATCATTGCGGCTTGCGCGAGATAAGGATTGCAGCTTGAGTCAGCCAAACGTAATTCCAAGCGACCGTAAGGAATACGCACCATCGCCGTTCTGTTGTTGTCGCCATAGGAGATAAATGCTGGTGCCCAAGTAGCGCCCGACAGCGCTCGGCCAACAACCAGTCTCTTATACGAGTTAACCGACGGGGCGCAAAGTGCGGCCAGCGGCCTCGCGTGAGCCAATAAGCCTCCGAGGAAGTGGTAACCCAATTTTGATAAGCCTAATCCGTTCGTATCACTGTCATCGGTGAAAATATTATCGTTGTCTTTGCTGGCCATCGAGATATGCATGTGCATACCGCTACCGGTTCTATTTGAAAACGGCTTTGGCATAAAAGATCCTATCAAGCCAAACTCATTCGCAATCTCACCAGCCGCCATACGAAAGAATACATATTGATCCGCAGCGGTTAAGGCATCGCGATAGGTATAGTTCATCTCAAATTGGCCATTGCCATCTTCATGGTCAATTTGGTAAACGTCGAAGCCAACTTTGTTTAACGAGCTACACAACTTCTCGAGGACCGCGCGGCTTCGCGATAAACCCTTGTAGTCGTAACAGGGCTTCTCCAGCTGATCGGAATCGTCCGCCGGCGCGATACTGCCGTCATCGTTCTTCTTTAACAGCATGAATTCAGGTTCGAGACCTGTATTCACAGTCCAACCGCGTTCGGCTGCCTTTGCAAGCTGCTGCTTTAGTACATAGCGGGTATCAAACGGCCACGGCTTTTCGTCAACCGTACCATCACACACCATGCGTGCGTATCCAGGTTGCCAGGGCACCAAAGAAAACGTATTGATATCACCCACCGCCATAAAATCGTGGTCGTGCGGCCCTTGACCCATGCCCCAAGCGGCGAAACCTGCAAAGCCTGCGCCATCAGTGAGGACATCTTCAAGATGCGAAATGGGCACGGACTTTGTTTTGGCCACGCCGTGAATATCGACGAATTGAGCGAGCACATATTCGATATCATGTTCTTCGATCAAAGCTTTTGCTGCTGAAATGTTCATCGCTGCCCTCCCCAGCTAGGTAAGTTCTTTTCTGTCGGACGTTTGATCAGCTTCGCGTTCGCGATGCGCTGAATTCAATTTACTGCTTACAATAATCTCGCCAGTATTGCTCGAAACCAATCTGTTCACCGCCTAAGTCTCGCAACACCTCGGACAAGATAGCATAGACGAAGCGCGCATCAGCCGGAGTAGCAAGAATGCGGTAATGCCGATAAGGCTGATCATAGGGGATAAGCACAGTATCGGTATGCGCCATACGGGTAGCGCACCAAAAATGTGCCGTTAAGTCCCCTATCGGTAGCGGACAGAGCTCGCTCATTATTTCATCAACTTGCGGTCCACCCAGCGCGAAATCGGCGCATTCGTAATCAAGAAATAAAACATCGCCATGAACGCCGCTTGGCATCATGAACAACTCGTCATAGAGATCGGATCGGTATCCATCGATTAATAACCATTGTTGACGATGGATACGAACCGCTAACGCGTTATCCGGCAGCACACTGATAGCATACATTTGATCAGGCACCGAATTAACGTGATTAGCGAGCCAAGATTTAGCATCCTTGCCCACGACCAGTCGCTTACGGATCGCACTGAGATCGCAAAGAAACGTATTGCCTATCGAGTTCGGCGTGCTGAGCACAATATTCATATTAGACTCGACGCTAATTTCAAAGTCGGCATTGTTCGCCACGCTAGCAGCCAAAAGCGGGCTTCGTTTTTTCATGCCGATTGCGTCCCGCGTTCAATTGTCGCGTTAACGAGCTTTTGCCGATCGTTTTGCGGATCGTAGAAAGGCGTTTCGACAACTTGTGCTTGAATTAACGCGCCATCGGTTAGCCGGATTCGAATAATCTGCCCCGGCCCGCTCAACGCGAGTGGTACCACAGCCAAACCGATGGTGGCTTCGCAATGGGGACTGTAAGAAACGCTAGTCACTCTACCCGCGATCTCACCGTTTTCGATAACTAAATGACATTCTTCTATGGCATTGGCATACACTGCGCCCGTTTTGAATCCAACTAATCGACGACTAAGTTTTTCTTTGAGAATTGCGAGTGAATGTTTGCCGTTAAATCGTGGTTTCGACAATCTCACACCCCAACCCAAGTTAACTTCATAAGGATTCGTCGTCCCATCCGTGTCTTGCCCAAAAATTAAATGGCCTTTTTCCAAGCGCAACAAACGTTGTGTATCGACGCCGAAAGGCCGAATGTCTTCGGCAGCTCCCGTTTCCATCAACGCCTCCCACAGCGAGGCGGCGCTATTCGCTGGACAATGTATCTCAAACCCAAGCTCACCGACGAAACCAACACGCATGATTGTTGCTTCAATACCGCCAATTTGCCCTTGACGTGCAGCCAAATAAGGAAAGGCTTCTTCGCTAAGGTCGAGCTCGGTAAGCCGTTCCAAAACCTCTCGCGAACGAGGCCCTGCTAAATTCATTGCCGCTACCTGAAACGTCCGGTCGACGATTGCAACGTCAAAATCTAGCTGATCGGCGTTCAACTGCAGCTGCCGAACGACCGCTTGCGCATGCGAACTGGTTGCGGTGATGTAAAAATGATTATCTGCAAAGCGCGCTGCCACGCCGTCGTCGGTTAAAGTCCCGCTGCCATCGACCATGAAAATGTAGCGCGTCATGCCAGTCTTTAACTTATCAAACCCCGCCGTATAAGCGTACTCAAGCAAGGGGATAACATCGGGGCCAAAGAGCTCGATCTTGCCGAGCGTAGAAACATCTATCATGCCAACACGTTCGCGAACAGCGGCATATTCTTCAGCGATTGCTTTCGTGAGCAGTCCTTCGCGTAACTGGCTACCGTAGCTCATAGGTCGCAACCAGGTGCCTGCCTCCATCATATTGGCATCGTTCCTCTGATGATATTCGTGCATCGGCGTAGTCCAATAACGGCGAATTCGCCGCCCACCCAACACACCCATTGGCACAGGATGCAAAAACGGTCGCGGCGTTGTCACACCAACTACACCGACCTTCTCGTTACGCTGGTTCGCCAACCATCGAACGCCATTCATGTTTGATGTTTTTCCCTGGCTCGGCCCCATGCCGATCGTTGAAAATCTTTTGAGCAATTCAATCGAGTCAAAACCTTCACGAAAAGCAACTTGCATGTCGCGCAACGTTAAGTCTTCGTCAAAGTCGATGAACTCTTTGCCGTCCGGATGCAAAAATATCGGCAAGGTGTTGGACAGTCGCCGCTCGGGGCGTATTGGGCGAGCAACAGGTACGTCATTATTGCAACCCAAATACGCAGCGGCCGCTTGTGCGGCATGTAGCGCGTCTGTTTTTTGTGCCGACAATTCGATATGACCGTTTATCCGTCCGGCGCAGTACACGCCTTTTGGGAGAACATCGGGAAGAATTTGGCCGAGCGTTTCATCATAGCTTAGCGTGGCGCCGGCCTGGTATAGTAAAGCGGCGTTCGGTGCCCATCCCACACTCGTTAACAAACCATCACAAGCGATAGACTGCTCGACACCTCCATCGTCTGAGGACACGACAACTTTTGTCACACGATCTTTAGCCGCAACCGCTTCTTTAACTACCGAACTGCCAAACACCTGTATACCAGCTTGTTTTGCGCGCTTGGACAACGATTCACCGTCAATAAGTCGGGATTCGGGTTTTTCACTATCTACGATTGCGACGATACCGCCGGCGGTGCTTTGCAGATCTAGGGCGGCAAGATACCCGGCTGCGTTACTGGTAAATATTACCGCGCGATCGTAGGGGCAAACGGCATAGCGATTAACAAGTCTTAAAGCTGCGGTGGCCAACATGACACCGGGTAAGTCGTTATGACGAAAAACTGCGGGTTGTTCAATCAAGCCGGTCGCGAAAATAACCGCGCCGGCCTGTACATGGGTAAGTAGTTGACGGCCGATTAAAGGTAAATAGCCATCGTCATAATAACCCGCGACGTAAGTATTAGGGAAAATTTCAATAAGTTCGTGACTATTGATGGCTTCAATATGCGCATTCTTTTCATCGATAAGCGCTGCTTCAGTGTGGAGATAGTCGTAGCTACCGCCAAGCCGCACGCCCTCCTCGACTATCATGGTGGATAACCCGTGTTCGGCTGCCTCCAACGCAGCGGCCATCCCAGCGGGGCCACCGCCAATAACGACAACATCGGCCTTGCGATAGGTTTTCGGATAGCGCTTCGTAGGAAAACCAGCGTTAATGCGACCGAGTCCGGCTAAACGACGGATTAATTTTTCCCACAAAGGAAATAGCCAGCGTGGGCGATAAAAAGCCTTGTAGTAAAAACCAACGGGCAGAAAACGCGAAAACGCTTGTAGCACGCGTGTCAGGTCGTAACGCAATCCGCCCAGTGTGTTCACCGCACGATAGCTTGCTCCTTCTTCGATGGGCTGAACGTCAGCACGAATGTTGGTGCTTGTCGTACTTTCAAGCAGAACATTGGCGTCATGATTGGCGAACGATAACGTGCCTCGGGGGCGATGATATTTGAAGCTTCTCCCAAGTCGCATTTCATCATTTGCAATGAGGGCGCTTGTGATGACATCTCCCTCAAAACCGCTAAACTCTCGACCTTCGAACTCGAACGTGATCTTTTGTTCGCGATCAATCCATTCTCCAGGTTGAGTGTCCAAACGGCGCGCCATCAGTCGATATCCCGGACAAGTTTTACTTCGATCACTTCATCGCTGCCTGTATCGCGATCGACCAAAAACCACAATTGAGCACCGGCGTGATACCACCACTCAGTGCGGATCATAGGCACGCTTGAGCGTTCAAAAACCCATTGGCCCGGCTCGCGATCATCAATGACCTCCGGCTCAGGTTCCAGAACACCGTTAATGGTAAATTCTGTGACCGGGCGACGACCTAACAGCGGTGCTTCTATCCAACGCATTAGTGACCCACCGACGCTGCACCTTTCTCGCCAACTAATTCATAGTCAACGAATCGGGAAAGGTTAAAACCCTTAATTAATTGGTGATCGGTATTATTCGCAACCGTCGCAGCCATGGTTTTGCCACAAATTGGCGTCGCTTTAAATCCCCACGTTCCCCAACCTGCATCAAGATAAAAACCATCTACTGGTGTGGTTCCCATTAATGGTGCAAAATCGGGCGTCATATCGGCAAGCCCTGCCCATTGCCTGACAATTTTTACGCTGGACAAGAACGGGAATAGATCGAGAATTTGATCGGCCATGCCGCTAACAAATTCAAATGACGATCGACGCTGGTGCAGCTCCATAGGATCTAGCGAGGCACCCATCACTAATTCTCCCCGCGAACTTTGCGAAATATATAAGTGTAAGCTGCCGGAAACGATAATCGTGTCCAACCAAGGTTTTAAGGGTTCCGTCACACATGCCTGCAGCGGAAAAATTTCGAGCGGACTTTTTAGATCGACCATATTGAGCACTCGAGGTGTAAAACCCGCTACGGCACTAACAACGCACCCAGTGTTAATCCGACCTCGACTTGTTTCAACACCAACGACTTTACCTTTGTTCGTTAAAATATCGGTGACTTCAGTATGTTGATGAATTTCAACACCAAAATCGCTTGCCCTCTTTGCGTATGCCCAGGCAACCGCGTCATGCCGCGCCACCGCGCCGGGTGCGTGATAAAGCGCGCCCATAATCGGGTGATTGCCACCGCAATCCAAATCAATTTCCGGACAGGCGCGTTTGATCTCATCGCGATACATGACTTCACTATCAATGCCGTAGTGCTTATTTACTTCGGCCCGCCAACGCGACGTGCGCAAAGTCGCGTCGCTATGCGCTAAGGTAAAATGCCCGCGCTCGGAATAAAAAATGTTGAAGTCGAGTTCTTCTGAAAAATCTTTGAATAAAGCTAGGCTAGCGTCGTAAAACTGCACGCCTTCTGGTGTTAAATAGTTTGAACGAATAATGGTCGTATTGCGCCCGGTATTACCACCGCCAATATAACTTTGGTCCAATACCGCAACGTTTCGGATTCCGTGTTCTTTGGCCAAATAATAGGCGCAACCTAGACCGTGACCGCCGGCGCCAATAATAACGACATCATAGGAAGGCATGAGATCTGGCGGTGTATTGAAGTAACGTGGTTCCGCGTAATTTTCGTTAAAACCGTATTTAAGTAAACGTATAGACACTTAGTAGGTACCAATCCTTAGAAAATTCGCGATCCAACGAATTATCGTGACATTGTCATGCGGTGTTTTGAGTGACTCGTGAGCTTTAGCGGCAGTGTCGTTCGGTAAAAATTCTCTGCGTCGTTCAATCAATGTATCTAAAAAATCTGTTTCAAATTCCGGGTGACCTTGCACCCCAAGGCTCGATTTAGAATATTGCACAACAAAATTCTCGCAATGGGGATTGCTAGCTAGCAGCTGGCTACCGCGCGGCAACGTGACAACTTGATCTTGATGGCAAACTGGGACGTTAAATGATGACTTAAGGGGGAACATCCAACTAGTTGCTGATTTCGTCTCATTTTCATAGACACCGATACCCCATCCTTTCGGCGAATTGATGACCTCACCACCCAAAGTATCAGCAATCGCTTGGTGGCCAAAGCAAATCCCAACCAAAGGGATTTTCGCGCCGTCAATCGCCCGAATCAATTTTCTAAGCTCCAAATACCATGGAAGTTTGTCATACACACCGGCGCGTGCGCCCGTGGTAATAAATCCATTAACTTCGTTAATGGATTTGGGGAAGACGCCATCGAGTAAATTATAATTTCGCCATTCAATGTCAACGCCGGCTTTTGCGAAGACTCCAGCGAACATATCGGGATAGTCGTCGAAACGGTGGCGCAAATCATCTGGCACTTCATCGCACTGTAGCAAGCCTAAGCGGTATCTAGACATAATCGCTCAAAAACTTTTTAAGTTCGAGGCGACGTTTAAATTGTGGCGCTTGGGAGCGTTCACACACTCCATAGATACGGCACCATAACCAATGTTTCTTGCTCGGTCGGCGATGGATGCAACATCATCACGCGCTAACTGTGATGATATTTGCATGAAGCCGACTTGGTGATGGCTATACTCTCGCGGATCGCTATCCGACACATGAACACTATTCGACTCCCGCGCTGTCATCGGCTGACGTGGTACATTAGCCCGGCGCCAACACAATCCAAGGGCGGTTGGAAATTGCATGTTATTAATATTTGTTGCGTACATCCAACTTTCTAAAAACTGCGTTAAGCGGCGAATACCTATTTTTCTATCATTGTGCTGCGACATTGGGAACTCACTTGCTAAACCCATCGACAACTAGCAGATCACTGTGACTTTCGAGAGCTTTTGGACCACCGCGGTCAATCTCGTTTGGGGCCTACCCCTGGTCATTATCCTGGCTTCAGCCGGCGCGTACTTCACCATTATCAGCCGCGTCCTACCACTGCGCAAAGCTAAACACGCGCTAGCAGTACTGTCCGGTCGCTACGATTCATTCGATGATCCCGGAGCCCTGACCCATTTTCAAGCGCTAACTACTGCCCTGTCGGGGACTATCGGTATGGGCAACATTGCGGGGGTTGCTGTGGCTATTTCGATGGGCGGGTCGGGCGCAGTCTTTTGGATGTGGATCGCTGGTCTGCTTGGCATGGCGACTAAGTTCTTTACCTGCTCGTTAGCCGTGATGTATCGCAAACCGGATGAGTCCGGTGAGCTGCAGGGTGGACCGATGTATACCATTGAGCTCGGCCTAGGCGCTGCATTCAAACCCTTAGCAGTTATTTTCGCGGCCTGTGGCATGGTCGGCTGCTTAGGGATTTTTCAAGCTAACCAATTAGCCAATCTAGTTGCCGAGGAATTTGGGATCGCACGGCTATTTACCGGTTTCGCCGCAATGCTCATGGTGGGTTATGTCTTGTTTGGCGGCGTGACACGTTTGGGGAAAGTATCAAAGTTGATCGTGCCGAGTATGGTTGTTTTTTATCTTATTGGCGGATTAATTGTGATCCTCTCGCACTGGGAGCGAGTACCTGCGGTCATTCACGCAATAATATTCGGAGCGTTTGATCCAAGCGCAATGCTCGGCGGCGGCGTCGGCCTTGCATTTAAGGAGGTCTTGGTCACTGGCGTGAAACGCGCGGTATTCTCCAACGAAGCTGGCGTTGGAACCGCGGCGCTCGCACATGGCGCTGCCCGCACCCAAGAGCCAATCAGGGAAGGTTTGGTCGCGATGCTAGGTCCATTCATAGATACGATAATCGTGTGTACCATCACCGCTTTGGTGATCCTAACTAGCGGGGTTCAAGTGCACGAAGCCGGCGTGGTCATGACCGCAAATGCGTTCGACAGTGCAATGCCCGGATTCGGATCGCTGTTCCTCTTGGTGGTCTTTACTTTGTTTGCGCTATCTACCATGGTTAGCTACGCCTACTATAGTCAAAAGTGCGCACGCTACTTATTCGGCCGCAAGCGGGGCGGCTATTTTTTGTATATTTACCTGGTGCTGTTACCGTGCGCCGCAATTTGGCATCCCGCCACCATTATCAATATTCTCGACACCGCTTTTGCGCTAATGGTGGTTCCAAATTTAATCGCGTCGGTATATTTAGCGCCTAAAGTGCTGACCGCGACCCGAGATTACTTTTCGCGGCACTAACGACTAGAGGCTATGAAAAAAGCATCGGTTCGGCGCTCGCATGCTCTAAGCCTGGAAATAATTCTAAAATGACGGATAACACTCTTAGATTTGCCTTAAAGATGTTGACTGCTGTGCCAAACCCTCAGTTTATAAAGCTTACCGTCTATTGCTAACACGACAAGCGCAGCCTGGACTTCGAAACGTTGATTAAATTGCGCATAAATTAAATGACAGATCTTTTGTTCAACTAAGGCTTGAGTAATTTTTAAGTTCGACGAAAAACTAGCGGTAAACTGTCGAAGAATGTCAACGAAATTTGAATAATGACCGCACCGATTACCTTTTCCTTAGATCAATTCTTAGCGGAAGCAGGGGTTAGCGTCGCCTTTGTCTATGCCAGCGGTGAACCCACAGATGCCTTAAACGAAGGCGCTAAAATCTGGCGTGCGGCACAACAGGCAATCACCAACATGCCAGCCCCTGAAGCGCTCCTGCAGCATTCGCATATTCGAGGCTATCGACTATTGCATGATAAGTGCGGAGTATCAGATCCGGCTCTAATTCCCTCGCCCGAAAGTTTGATTACGCTACTATTAAGCGCAGGCGAGTTGCGTTCAATTGATCCGATCGTCGATTTGTATAATGCCATTTCACTTAAACACCTTGTTTCCGTGGGTGCACATGACGCGGATAAATTGGGCGGCGAGCTAAGCCTGTCGATGAATTCGGGCGAAGAGCGTTTTCTACCGATTGGCCAAAAGAAGAAGATCACGCTACCGCGCGGAGAATATAGCTACAAAGCGTTAAATCAGAAACCTGTTTGTCGTTTAGAATGCAAACAGTCAAACGAGACAAAATTACGCCCCGAGAGCAAACGATGGGTGTTTATTTTGCAGGGTAACGAAAAGCTTGGTGCTGACGTGCTGCAAAGCGCAACGGACGACCTGTTAGATTTGTTAGACCGTCACTGGGCGAACCTAAGCGCAGCCCAAAGCATTTTGCACCTGCAGAATCTCGTCGCTACCCTTCAGCTGTAGATTTTGTAGTTAACTAATATTAAACATAGTTGCACATAGTGCAACCCTGCAATAAAGTATCGCATAGCTTTTGCGTTGCCGCGCTAGTCCCGCACGCAAAAGAATTTTCCCTGGCAGATAAATCTCTGGATCTAAGTCATGTGTGGAATCGTCGGCCTCTACCTAAAAAGTCAAACGCTAAACGCTTCACTCGGACAGCTATTCGCGCCGATGCTAATTCAAATGACTCAACGCGGTCCAGATAGCGCCGGATTCGCCGTTTATAGAGATGAATTAACCAGCGAAAAAATCAAAGTTGTACTTCAACATCGTGACCCGGGATTTCATTGGCAAGACATTAGCAATCAGATCTCCTCATCGATAGGTGAAGTCGAGGAAGCCACTCAAGTTCATAACCACTACCGCATCACCTTAATCGGTAACAGCGACAGGGTGCGAGAATTTTTCGATGGACGTGAAGAAGTCGCAGTCGTAAGCATTGGGCAAGCCATTGAAATCTACAAAGAGGTCGGCACACCTCAAGAAGTGAGCGACTGCTTCAATCTCACAGGTATGAATGGGACTCACGCAATTGGACACACCCGCATGGCGACCGAAAGCGCTGTCACGACTGCAGGCTCGCATCCATTTTCAACCGGCGATGATGTCTGTCTTGTGCACAACGGTTCATTGTCGAACCACAATCGATTGCGCGAAAAACTCAAAACTTATGGCGCACGTTTTTTCACCGAAAACGACACCGAGGTCGCCGCTAATTATTTCGCTACTAAGTTGGCGTTTGGCGCAAGTCTTGAAGAAAGTTTGAACGACGCCATGGCCGACCTTGATGGTTTTTTCACGTTCGCAATCGGCACCGCAAATGGGTTCGCTGTGTTGCGCGATCCGATCGCCTGCAAACCTGCCGTGATGGCCGAAACGGACAACTGGGTGGCACTTGCGTCAGAATATCGTTCGCTTGCAGAACTGCCCGATGTTGGTCATGCAAACGTGTGGGAACCGGAACCGGGCGTACCTTACATTTGGGAAACCGTCGAACAAACCGTGGCGCAGAACTCAACACTTGAAAACGCTTAAGCGGCGATAGCTGGAATTAATGTCCATGAGCAGAGTTTTTGACCTAGAACAAACAACGATTCGCGCGCTTAACCAAGCGCTGCACGATTTACCTGAAACAGGCAACAGTGAAACCTGGCAAGTGCTAAACCCAAAAGGCGAACACGCAATCGCTTGCGGTGCCAATGCTGATATCAATATAGAAATCCAAGGACACGTAGGCTATTACTGCGCCGGTATGAATCAACTCGCCTCGATTGCAGTGCACGGCAACGTGGGTACCGGGGTTGCCGAGAATATGATGTCCGGTGTTGTGAGAGTTGACGGCAATGCGAGCCAGTCGGCAGGCGCAACTGCGCACGGCGGTTTACTCGTGATTAAAGGCGATGCGGCCGCGCGTTGCGGCATCTCGCTAAAAGGTGCCGACATCATCGTACAAGGTTCAGTAGGCCATATGACGGGATTCATGGCGCAGAAGGGCAATATCGTGATTTGCGGCGACGCTCGTCACGCCCTTGGTGATTCTATCTACGAGGCGAACATTTATTTGCGTGGAAACGCCGCCGACCTTGGCGCAGACTGTGAAGAAAAAGCAATGGAAGCGAGCGATACCGAAACGCTGGGTAATCTACTTGAGCAGGCCCAGATCAACCTGCCGGTGGGAGCCTTCCGCCATTACGGATCAGCGCGCAAGCTTTACCATTTTGATATTAAAAAAGCGGCGAGCTACTAGCACCGCCCATAGGACGACTTCTGGTGAGTACCAAACGACCTGGCCTTAAAGAATCAAAACTTTTTTCGCGCGACGTTATCCACGAGATCCAACGGGCCGCGCGCGAAGGCATTTACGATATTCGCGGCTGGGGCAGCAAACGTGACTTGCCTCACTTCGATGATTTGTTGTTCTTAGGTGCAAGCATGTCGCGCTATCCGCTGGAAGGCTATCGCGAGCGTTGCGCGACCGACGTCACTCTTGGCACCCGCTACGCGAAGAAACCGATTCGTTTGAAAACGCCCGTCACAATCGCGGGCATGAGTTTCGGTGCATTAAGCGCACAGGCTAAGGAAGCGCTAGGTCGCGGCGCGTCGGCCGTGGGAACATCGACGACAACTGGCGACGGCGGCATGACGCCCGAAGAACGTGAATCATCGAAAACTCTCGTCTACCAACTATTGCCGTCAAGATATGGGATGAACCCAGACGACCTGCGCAAAGCCGATGCCATCGAGGTCGTTTTGGGCCAAGGCGCGAAGCCCGGTGGGGGCGGCATGTTGCTTGGGGTAAAAATGAACGAGCGGGTTGCCGAGATGCGCGACTTGCCCACCGGCATCGATCAGCG
>JBCCFA010000059.1:0-14173 GCA_039029975.1 Pseudomonadota bacterium | reverse complement strand
CATAGCGATATACGGTGGCAGCAAGCTGGCGCTTGGCCGAGAAAATGAGCGGTTTAATCACGCGTTTGAGTTGTTGTTTTAATGCGGCCATTGCTTTGCCTAGATTCAAGGGTAACTCGGCAAATTTTTCATGATATCTGAAGAATAATTTGCAGCCGCTGGCGCATAAATATGCTCCACCTGTTTCCAGTAACGATCCCGCGCAAATTCGTCAACAATTCTTACCGCAGCGCCGTGGTTATAGACCATCTCTCCACCGTAGTACCCCGCCCCGGTGATTAAACCCACACCAATGCCGGCCAACAAAAGATATAACAGTCCGCCTCGACGCGGAAATCTGCTGTGCAGCCCAACGCGCCAAATCAGTAAAACCGCGGCAACCGCCAGTGTCGCAAACGCGAGTAATTTGTGGACATCGAGCGTTGTATGCGCAATGAGCGAGGGCTTTAGTTTTAGTTCAGCAGCCATGCCAAACCCAACCGCAAGAACGATTGCAGCACAACCACACAACAGGTTATACCAAGCAACGCTGTGCAACGTGTCTTTGTTAAGCACCTTGCCGAGAACATCGAAAAATACCGACATCACAAACAGCGCGATAGCAAAGTGCACAACTGTAGGGTGAATTAGTCGAACATCGAATGCCGGTTCTCGGCCATGCTCGCCGACTATTTTCATTTCGGTGAAACGACCCAAAGGGTGTTCTATAAACCACACATGCAGCATTTCCGGCGTACGGATAACGGGCTCCCCTTCGTCGCATTCGCCTTGATCGTTCGCCTTACCGACAGTCCAAAGTTCTTTTACCGCGCATCGAATGACCTGGTAAGGATGGTAATGCCACAGCGCTAATGGCCCGCCAGGCGTTGGCCCAACTTCTTCAAGTTCGTTTGTGAAAAACATTAAGGCCATTAACATTTTTCCTTGGGGGGTGTCGTGGTAGACTAACCACTCCGGCCTCTCCGGATCGAGCATAATGCCATCGAACATGTACTCCAGATTCGGAAAATGCGTGCGGTTAACGCGATCTTCCTGAAAGCCTGTGTTGTTTATTGTCTGTTCGTAATCAAACCAATTATTTCTGAGCGCAGCCTCTAACGACTGATTGTAGAAATCCTCGGTCCAACGCACCTGCTCTTCTGATACATTTTCGATTTCAGATAATGCCAATATTGTGTGACTGTGCCCCCTGTTGTATTCATCAATGCCCCAGCAGGTAACCCCAACGAATATTGCGCTGAGCAGTAGGATTGCAGATACATTAATTGGCCAACGGTCGTCGCGAGCGACGATTGGCACCCAAGAGAACAGCAACTCCGAGCCGAAACTAATCAGAAAAAAAGCAGCACCAACAAGCAACGCGAGCGACACTGATTCACTCACTCGACCATCGTCGGAGATGAGATAGCCTACCAACCAGGGATTACACGCTACGCCAGCAGCAATAAAAACGATGCCCCAGCGACGGCGCTGTTTGCGTAGTATTTCGATCATGACTGATCCAAAAACCTCATCCGAATCAACGCGTCGATAAAAAACTTTGCCGCCCAATTTGGCATAATGCCGTCGTTATACCATCCCCAGAGAGGGTCAGAACCGGGTATGGCGCCTGCCAATCCAGGATCTTCGACGTCGATGAGCTGTGCGCGCTTTACGATATCGATTGCCCGGCGCGCGCCGGATAGATATTTAGCTTCCGGAAACGTATTGTTAATTTCCATCCACACTAAAGCCATTTGTGCGCACCCCGTCACGCAGGTCGAATTTGCCTTGGCGCGCCATTGATGATCTAAAACGCCGGGCAACCAACCTAATCTAACTAAAGAATCTAATACGCCGTCAGAGGCTCGCTTCGCAGCCGCCGTGATATTTTCGTCCGCGAGCGCGGCAGCAATTCTCAGTAAACCAGCTTGGTTATAGGCCAAGGTGTGCAGATCGGCGATTCGCAAATGTTGTTCTTCCTCAGTGAACCCACACTTATCAAAAAATCCGGTTTCCAAATCCTGTTGGTCGAGAACCCAGTTCGCGTTTGCCCGTGCACTCGCAAGATAGTCCTGGTTATCAAGGTAGCACCCTAATTCGGCAACAAAACAAGCGAGGTGGGAACAATAGCTTGCTGGGATATCATGATAGAACCATTGTCGCCAAGCGCCATCGTTATCTTGCGCCTCGAGCAACCAGTTTGCTGCTTTAATTGCCGCGTCGATAAATTTTTCTTCGCCGGTGTGACTATGTAAACTTTGCAAGCCGTTGATGATCTGCGCGGTATTAAAAGGCGACGGCTTATCCAAGTTAACGCGTACTTCGCCGGCTGGAAAAGCACCACTTGGCAGTTGAATTGATACTAAAAACTCGCCTGCGCGAACAGCTCTTTCGTTCAGCTCATCGACAGAAACATCGATGCTGAGCAGACGTCGGGTGGCTTGCTCTGCCAGCGCAAACAACGTCGGAATAATATACCCGGTTGTTTCCGGGTACGATGTGGTCCAACCCTGGTCGAGTCGATACCTACCAGTAAACCCCTGATCGCTTGATTGATCTTGACACACCAATAACCAATTCAGCGCAGCGTTAAGATGGATCTCATCCGAAAGAATATGACGATCGTCGGCCGGTTTGTAGTGACGAAATATCGCTTGTCGATTGGCTTTGCGCCAAGCACGATATCGGTACAACTTGCTAGGCGTGAGGTTTGCCCGATGCCACAAGGGCACGTCATCATATTTCATGGTTTTATTATTGCGGCGCTAACCCGACTCATGGTTGCCGATTACAATCACTTCGTGGATTTTAGTGTTTAATACCTATGGGTCAGTGAGTCAGCGCTTAACGCCGAACTCCGCTGCTTAGCGGTTTCAATAGACCTTCCAGGAGTAAGGCAAATGGACTCAAAATTTTCAAGAAAAATGCGATTTATGAAGCATTTAGGTCGAAATTTTGTCGATCAACCCTATATTTAGGAAGCCGCCACCCAAAACTGAATAAGCAAACGTCTCGTGGGCCACATAAAAACATCACCGACCTCTCGTCCATGGGCTTTCCTTATCATCGGATTACTGGCGAGCAAAGTGTCATTCGCACATGGCTTCGGTGAGCAGCTCGATTTAGAAATCCCCTTATGGTTATGGCTGGGCGGCGCCGCTTTGACGGTCCTACTATCGTTCGCGGTAGTGATCGATTTTCTGCCGAAACGCATGGAATCCCGACGGGTCATTGAGGTAGAAATATCGTCGTGGTGGCTTTTTCGATTTCTCCTGCACCCTAAGATTTTGTGGATTTTACGCCTAGTGGTTCTAACGATTATTTTCCTGACTGTTGCGAGCGGATTATTTGGTAACCAAGACGCGCAACAAAACCTCGCGCCAACCATGGTGTGGATTACGTTCTGGGTGGGCGTAACATTCGCGGTAGTTTTATTCGGCAATCTGTGGCACCTGCTAAATCCATTCGCTACCTTGTACTTACTAATTTTTGGCCAACGACGGGCCGTCGTGTCGGATACGGTGTTAATACCCGCATGGCCTTTGCTCGTACTTTTCGTCGGCTTCATGTTTGCCGAGCATCTATGGTCCAGTGCTGATGTGCCGCGATCCCTCGCTTTGTTGATTTTCCTCTATTCTGGATTAACGATCGCGGCAATGCATCGATTTGGCGCTGCTAATTGGCTGCGCGAAGGCGAAATATTCAGTGTATTGTTTAGTGTGTTCTCGCGGTTTTCTCCCCTCAAACTAACGCTCGCCACAGAGGGGACGGCTAAAGCTTATTTGCGTCCGCCCGCGATAGCTTTAGTTGAACATGAAACCTCCTCAGCGGGCTTGACCCTTTTCATTGTGATGGCGCTCGCGAGCGTCACGTTTGATGGATGGATCGAAACAACCCTGTGGCAAGAATTCTTGTTCAATGCAAGCTTACATTTTGGTATCGACAAAGGGCTTGGCGTCGTCGGGTTTCTGATTAATAGCGCAGCGCTGTTATTGTTCCCCACATTTTTTGTGGCGGTATTTTGGCTTGCATGTCGCGCAACAATGAGTTTATCGAAGGGCAGGATTACGATTAATGCATGGCAATTGATGCGGCGTTATGCGACAAGTCTTATTCCAATCGCTATCGCCTATCATTTTGCGCATTATGCGATCTTATTTCTAGTAGATGGGCAAGCGCTTTTCTATTTAGCCTCAGATCCATTTGGCTGGGGATGGAATCTTTTTGGCACCGCTAATTTTGAAATTAATAAAGAGATTATCTCCACAAACGCGATTTGGTATTTTGTGGTGACCTTAATAGTCATAGGCCACATGTTGTCAGTATATCTTTCTCACGTTGTCACCTTGAGTTTAACGCAGCAAAAATCTGTCGCAGTGCGTGCCGGCGCGCCGATTCTTTTTCTGATGGTTTTTTACACTGTGTTAAGCTTGTGGGTAATCGCCCAACCAGCTCTAGCAACTTAGATCTTCGTATGACTATCATCGCTGCAAGACTCTCCGAATTGGGGATCACCTTGCCTAAGGCTCAAAAACCCAAGGTCGCAAAAATCAAAGGTTGGAGCATTTTAGGCAACACGCTCTACATCTCAGGCATGATCCCACAGTGGGAAGGTGATGTTCGCTATATCGGCAAAGTGGGCAAGGAATTCACCATCGAGGAAGGTCGAGAAGCCGCGCGGCTCAGCGCGTTGAACGTTTTGGCACAAGCTTATGATGCTTTAGATGGGGATTTAGACCGGATCGTGCAGATTGCGAAAGTCAGTGGTTTTGTTGCCTGCACGCCGGAAACAACCGAAGTCGCGGCCGTTGTTAACGGCGCTTCTGAGTTGTTTTTAGATATTTTCGGCGAGCGCGGCGCGCATGCCCGAATTGCTGTTGGGGTTGCCACAATGCCAATCGGTGTTGCGGTGGAAGTGGAAGCGATTATGGAAATAAGCGTTTAGGGCGAACACCTGTAACGCGCCTTTTGCGCGCCAAGTTGGGCGTTTGAGTAGCGACCGAACTTGACTCGGTTTTCTTTGTTAGGCGTTTAGCCCTAACCAAAGAAAATAAGAATCTCTTCTTCAATATCGACGCAGGTAAGCGAATCAATCGAGGCCAATTCTCGCCCGCGTGTCTTCATTTTTGAGCGACACCTCTTCTCCGCAGAATTCGTCTGCATCGGCGGAACACAACCAGGCAATCGCCCGAGCAGGCCAAACCGGATCAATGTGTACGCTCGGATCAAGTTGACTCACCGGATTGATACCGGAAGCCTTAATCTTTACCTGCATATCGGTGGCGACGGTGCCCGGACTTAATCCGAAAGCGCGCACCCCATGTTGGTGGTTTTCTATATGAACACATCGGGTCAGCATGTGGGCGCCAGCTTTAGCGCCGCAGTAGTGACTCCAAGCTTCCATCGGCCCGTGTGCGGCACCCGAACTCACTGTAACAATCGTACCGCTACGTTTCTCCAGGAAGTGCGGCAACACCGCACGCATGCCAAAATAAACGCCTTTGTAGTTAATATCGGCAGCCATGGCCCAACTGTCTGGATCGGACGTGGCCATATGAGATATCGGCGCGATCACGCCAGCATTATTCACTAAGATATCGAGCCCGCCGAATTCATCAATGCATCGCGCCACTGCACCATCAAGTGCCGCGTACGCTGCTACATCACCAGTTTGCGCAAGTGTTGAATATCCCTCATCGTTAAGTTTTTTAGAGAGTTCATCAATTTCTTGCACGCTCCGCGCCAGTAGCATCACGCGTGCACCTTGTTCAGCCAAATATCGGGCAGTAGCCGCACCTATTCCACGGCTTGCCCCTGTAATTAGTACAGATTTATCTGCCAACTGTTGTTCCATGTTCATTCAGTCTCATTAAAAATTCGCGTCTACGGCCATACACAGGTAAGACATCAGTGGTGTGGCTTTGGCGAATGATTTCGCGGCGAATTTGTGAAAAGTTTTCTTTTGTAATTCCGCTATTTCAAAATAACCCAAGGCGATAAAGTCTTTGCGCTTTAAATCTTCAATCAACGGGTGATCCGCACGATAGCCGCGAGGGGGGCGAATCAAGGACTCCCCACTAAGTTCGAACGAATTTTTGAAGGCGCGATTTGTCAACGCCTGCTGCCATGCGTTTGGATTGTCTGCAATAAACTCGCGTATCTTGTTGAGCACTTTGGATTCCGGCCGCCAAATCCCCGCACCAAAAAAGCACCCATCTGCGGCGATATGTAGGTAGTAGCCGGGCGCATGCACATCTTTGCCTAGCGCATGACGAAACTGAATCCCAACGTTGGTTTTGTACGGCGTTTTATCTTTCGCAAACCGCGTGTCGCGATAAACGCGCATTAAAGACCCGCCAACTTTTTTTGGTATCGCGCGAAAGTGCGGCGAAATTTTTTCTAATTCCGGCCCCATCGCTTCAATAAATGCCAAGGCAGGTTCACGAATGTTTTGCTCGTAAAGGTGCTTATTTTCGTTGAACCATTCTCGGTTGTTGTTTCGGGCAAGCTTTCTTAGGAACGGCAAACACGCTTTCGGGAATCCTTCAAACTGACTCATTACTACCTCATCAATACGTCCAGTCTTCAGTGTAAGGGCGAATTTCCACCTCGTTGCTCCAAGCAGATTTTGGTTGTTGGTGAATCCAGAAGTAGGACTCGGCGACATCATCGGTGTTAGACGTATTGTCCTCATTGAATTGATCGCCGTAGTACTTTCTCACAACGGGTACATCCAACGCACAATCTAAGCGCACATGCGCAACATGCACGCCGTCTTTGCCATAGGCCTTGGTGAGATTTTGCGACAACGCCCGCAGCCCGAATTTACCAATGGCATAAAGTGGATTAGTACCAGACCCCCTCAGTGCCGCCGTGGCGCTGGAAAAAATCACGGTGCCGTGCCCGCGCTCGATCATTTTTGGCATTACGGCTTTTGCAGCGGCGTACGCGCCCACGACTTCTAATTCAAAAATATCCCGCAAGTCTTGAAAACTGACCTCCAGCGGTGGTTTCGCATTCATGTCGCCGCGTGCGTTGTAAATCATTACCTCTGGTGCGCCCATTTCTTCGGCAACTCGAGAAAAGGCAGCCGTCACCGTTTCCGCCGACATCGCATCTGCAGAATAGTACTGAACCGTTGCCTCCGGGGCTGCTGCGGTTGCGGCATCCAACGCGGCTTGGCTCCCCGCTTTCGAACGGGATAGCAGCGCAATATCAAATCCGTGCGTCGCAAATTTTGACGCCAAAGACTGCCCCAGCCCATCGCCCGCACCAAGTATTGCGCACACTGAGCGCTCGTTAGTTGAACTCCCCATAATCATTCCCCAAATCGTTTAGATCATCCTACCACGAACCCCACCGTGCACCAGTTCGCTGACCATACGCTGGCAGATGTTTGAACGTCGCAAATACCATAAACGAGCCACCCCAGCAGGCGCTGTCATGAATCCATTTGATTTGAGTGCGATAATTACCGAAATCTGATGGGAGATAGCTCCATGCGCTGCGAAATACTCGCAATTGGGACCGAACTGTTACTTGGGCAAATTCACGACACTAATTCCGCTTGGATCGGCGAGCAGCTCGCGCTCACCGGTATCGATTCTCTGTACCAAACTAAGGTCGGAGACAACTTCGACCGCATCGTCGGCGCGCTACAACTCGCCTTAGACCGCAGCGACGCCGTGATCTGTTGCGGTGGACTAGGGCCCACACAAGACGATATTACTCGGGACGCAATCGCGGGGATTATGGGCGTGGAAATGAAAAGGCGTCAGGACCTATGCGACCGCATCCGACACATGTTTGAATCTAGGGGTCGAGTCATGCCAGAGAATAATCTGCGCCAGGCAGATGTACCGATTGGTGCCTCGGTTATCGAACAAATGCCAGGTACCGCGCCTGGTTTGGTCTGTCCCGTTGGCGAAAAAGTGATTTACGCGGTCCCTGGTGTACCCAATGAAATGCGCAAGATGATGCGCGGCACGATTTTGCCAGACCTTCAACAACGTGCAGGTGTGGCGGGCGTTATCAAAAGTCGGGTGCTTAAAACTTGGGGTCACAGCGAATCAGGGCTTGCCGAATTGCTCGCCGACCGAATCGACCATTTGGATCGGACGGGAAATCCAACCTTGGCTTTTCAAGCGAGCGGTATAGAAGGATTGAAGGTTCGAATTACCGCCAAGGCTGACAGTGCGGAACAAGCAGCGTCCGTAGTTGCAGAAGAACAAGCGCAAATCGAAAGCATTTTAGGTGATTATATTTTTGGTCACGACGAGCAAACAATGGAATCAGTATTGATCGATGTATTAAGCGCGCGGGGACAAACCTTGGCGCTCGCCGAAGTTGCGAGCGGCGGCTTGGTAAGCGCGAGACTGACACAATGCGACGGTCACGAGAAAGTGCTGGCCGGCGCTTTAATCGCAACGTCCGGTGCTGTCCGCGAAGAATTGTTAGGCATGTCGCCCGACGACATTGGAACACGAGAGGCGGCGCTCGAGCTCGCCTTGCGTGTTAAACAGAAGTTCCGGGCCAACATTGGCCTATCTACAACCGGCATTTTTGATAGCGACCCGCAAGCGTCGGCGACGGTCGGCGAAACTTATTTGGGCATTGTCACTGATGATGGCGAGCACGTCGCGGAAGTAAAACTACCTGGAGATCGAAAACGCGTGCGAGAATTTAGCGTGATTAGCTTGCTAAACGCGCTGCGTTTACGCTTAACATGATGTGCGTTATTAAGAGATCAATCTACTCAGAGGAGTGAAAATGCCGATTACAATTGAATACTGCGTTCGTTGAAACTACGAACCGCAAGCTCTCCGTGCGAGAGATCTGCTACGCGCCCAAGGCAGCGAAGAAGTCGAATTAGTTAAAGGGGATCAAGGCGTATTCGAAATTACCGTGAACAACCAGCTGCGTTATTCCAAAAAGAAGACCGGGCGATTTCCTTCTGACGACGAAATTCTGGCAAGCATTACTTAAGCGTTAAAAAAATGACATCACAAATTTCTGACAATACGCCAATCATCCTCGGTGTGGGACAGGTCATGGAGCCAAGCCCCTCGCCTGGTGCGACAATTTCTTCGGCATATGATTTAGCCGCTGTCGCAGCAGAGCGAGCGATAGACAACGCCAAGGCCGCTGCGCCAATTGCCCCGCATATTGATGCCTTAACCTGCATTCGCTTATTCGAACATTCCACCCGTAAGGTCGCAATTGTGAATAACCCTTTGGGTGAAAGTAATAATGTGCCAGGTTCTATCGCAAAACGCTTAGGCATTGCGCCTGAAACACTGGTCTACGCTGCGGTGGGCGGCCAGACCCCGCAACGTTTAGTCAACGAATTTTGCGAACGAATATTTGCTGGTGAAAAAAGTTGCGCGTTAGTCACCGGCGCGGAAGCGATCGCGAATATCAAATTCGCGGTCAAACACGGCCTAAAATTGGACTGGTCTGAAACAATAGATCGAGATTATGAAGATAGATGGTTACGCAACAATGCCGACAACATGGTTAGCGATTATGAAATTTCGCACGGACTATTCTTACCAGTGCAAGCTTACCCGTTATTCGAGAATGTTTATCGACATCGCAGAGGATTGAGCTGCGAACAACATCGGAATTTTATGGGCAAGTTATTTTCAAGCTTTTCCGCCGTTGCCGCAGATAATGCTTATGCCCAGTTTCAGTCGCGGCGTGACGAAGAATTCCTTGCAACCCCGTCAGCGGAGAATTATTTGCTTTCTGAACCTTACACAAAGTGGTTCGTTGCCCAAGATGCCGTTAATCAAGGTGCAGCGGTCTTGCTTGGATCGGTTGGTTTAGCGCGGGAACTCGGCATTCCTGAAGAGCGATGGGTTTATTTACACGGCTACGCTGACGCCGATGATATCAACGTGGTTGACCGAGCCAATCTAGAAATCTCCACCGCGCAAAATTTAGTTTGTGAACACGCGTTGGCCTCGGCAAATAAATCCATTGGCGAGATTGAACATCTAGATATCTATAGCTGCTTCCCCATTGCCGTCACCAGCGCCTGCGACGCATTGGGCATTGATCCACTTTCTCGCCCACTTACGCTTACCGGAGGTCTACCCTTCTTCGGCGGCCCAGGCAACAATTATTCTATGCACGCGATCGCCGAAGGTATTGCGCGCGTTCGCGAGAAGCAAGGTAGCTTCGGTATGGTCATTGCCAACGGCGGCTACTTGTCCAAGCACTCAAGTGGTATCTACAGCACGACGCCTCATGCTGATTGGCAACCAATCGACTCCGGGCCATTGACACAAACAATGACCACAATCGACAAAGCGCCGGTGATCGAAAAAGCGTCAGGACAAGCAAAGGTCGAAACCTATGTTGCGGCGTACCGTCGCGGGGAACCTGACGTTGGTTACGTGTTCGCGCGCGATAGCGAAACCAGTAAGCGGCTCATTGCAAAAGTCGACGACGATGATTCAGAAACGCTTAACGCGCTTTTCAGCACCGAACCAATTGATAGATCGATTCAGGTACGACACAAAGAAGGAATAAATTACTTTACGTTTGATTAAGTTTAGGAGTCCTCGATCAATTCATGAAATCACACCTTATGTCCCAACCGGCCGTCATCAGAATTGCGAAACGTAGAAACAAAAACACGATTAAGCCCGATTCACGCCCTTATTCACTAATTTTTAACGTGAGCCGCTTAATTACCCCTTGATCGAATGCTAACCGGCAACTAAACCACCATGCGGCTGTCCTATTAGAATGCGCTATACCGACAAGGTGATATGAAAAGCCAGGCAAGCATAAAGCTAGCTCCGTTGCTGATGTTTTTCATCGCATTCAGCCATTCTGGACGAGTATCTGCCGCGCCATTTAAATATCACTGGGACATAAGACAGCTTGCAGCGGCTGACGCTGATAACATCGAATTGCGGACTTCCAGAAACACGCTACTAAAAAAAATCTCGACGACGCAGATGCGTATTCTTCACGCCGTCAAAACGAGCATCGTTGAAGTCGCAGAAATCGACACGAAATTAATTATCGTTGACGGTGACAAGCCGAACGCATTTGCGGGTAAAGAGAAACGAGGCGGTAATATCATTGGCATCAATTTCGCGATGCTCGATATCATTGGTTTAGATGTCCATGCGGCAGCCGCATTGATCGGACATGAAATTGCGCATCTCAAACTCAATCACGGCGAGAAGAAATCGTCCGGCCTGGGCAGTGCTGTGCTAAAGGCGGCCGGGGGGGTTGCCTTATCAAGCATGGGAATCCCACTGGGCCAAACAATTTCCAATATCGGCATCACGGCAATTGAAACCGAATACAGTCGCGATCACGAACGAGAAGCCGATTATCTGGGCGCAATCTGGGCAGTTGAAGCAGGTTATGAGCCGAGTGGCGCTGTTCGATTACACAAGGCCATGCAGAAATTGTCAGGCGCTAATCCGGCGCCATTTTTATCGACTCATCCGTCTGGACCAGAACGAATACAGACCCTCCAGGAATTCTCCGACCGCCTGTCGCATTAATGGCGATCGCCATTCGCTTAAATCTGCTCATCCAAATCCAGGGTGAAATCGCCTATTCGCCGCAAATCTGTGCGTGCTGTCTCGTTTTCCCGAATACAAGAACCTAAATTCGACGCCGTCAGCTAGTCTTAGCTTGTTACGTCCTACGTCGATACATCTATTGAGATGGAATATTCAATTTACACTGAAAACCCTGCAGTTTGCGAAGTGCAAGTCTTCGGAAAGGTAGTGCCGAATCTCGCTATTGAGATGCTGGACGAGGTTTGGCAGCACGAGCTGTATCAATCAGCCAACGGTGTTTTGTGGGACATTGAACGCTGTGTGTCGTATCCAGATTTCAATGAGTTCGTACCGATAATCAACCACATCAGGCGAAACAAACCTAAAACAGGTCCACACCGGATCGCGTTTTACTCGAGCACGTTCGAAAATTCCATGCTCGTTCGAGTGTTCCAGAGCTTTGCACGACCTATCCCCAACCGGATTAGCTTTTTCTCAATAAGGCAAACCGCTTTAGACTGGTGCGCAGCTGAAGCTTCCGACGCGGCCTGAGCAATCTCTTTAGTACGGAGTTGTTGTTCTCTCCCGTTCGGCCTGTTTCTGTAGTTTTTTCTGATAGCCCGATTGCACAATATCTACAATCACCAGCACTACCACTGAAAAATAGAACGTAGATTTCGCCATCGGCTCAACGGGGTAGCCAAACAAGGCTAAGTGCGCGACGTGCCCCCCCTCTCCCAACAGCACTACGCCAACGATTAACAAGATAAAAAGACCAAGCACTTCGTATTTACGGTTCTTACGCAAGAACTCCGACACCCTATCGGCAAGCACAAGCATCGCGATACCAGAAACGATAATAGCTATTGTAAGTACTGGGAAAACATCAGTAATTGCAAGCGCTGATAAAATCGAATCAAAACTAAAAACCAAGTTCATAAAAACGATCAAGCCCACGACTGCGGCTGCGGATTTCGCCGCGCGGTCTTGGCCGTCGTTTTCAAGATCTTCAATTTTCAGCATGTGCGATATTTCTTTAAGCGCAGTATAGATAATAAACACACCGCCAAATAAGAATACGATTGTCGCAAAATTGAAACTCCCTTCAATTATGCCGGGGTAGTTCAGGTGGAAAAACGGTTCGGTAAGCGTCTCCAATAACTTAATCATCACAAACAGCAACACTATGCGCAGCGCTACCGCGATGATGATCCCCCAGCGACGCACCGCAGCTTGGTGTTGCAAGGGCGCTCTTTTTGATTCGATAGAGATGTATAAGAGGTTGTCGAATCCTAGTACCGCTTGTAAAAAAATCAGCACCCCCAAGTTAGCCAAGTTTTCTATGGTCAGAACTTCCATCATGAGCTATCCCCAAATTTTTTGTTGATCTTAATCGACTTAGGCTAGAGTTCCCATCCCGGCAGGCCATCGTCTAACTGCACACCGAAAGAATTTAAGGCCATGGATACCAGATTGTATTGGCCAACGGTGAATACTAAATCCATCATTTGCTTAGTATCGAAAAACTCCGTTAGGCCGGACCAAGTTGCATCGCTGATGAAGGCGTCGTTGTGGAGTTCATCGACGGCCGTCAATAGTAATTCGTCTGCTTTCGTGATCCCTGGCGTATCTGGGCCGGTTTTCGCGAGATTGATGTCTTCGTCGCTCACGCCACCTTTACGCGCAACTTGCACATGCTGACCCCATTCGTAACCCGCCTGACACAAAAATCCAATTCGCAGAATTAACAGTTCCTTTTCTCGAAACGGGAGCGTGGATTTAAACAGCACGTGGTTCGCGAACACCATCCAGCGACGCATTAAATCCGGATGATTTGTAAGGGTTTTAAAGATATTGAAGTCGCTTTGTGCGTCAATAAACGGTTGCATGGATTGCTTTGCTGATTCAGTCCAATCAGACGCCTCTAACGGCGGAATGCGTGCACTTTTAGTTCTCATTAATTGAATCCTCTGATGTGATACGGCCGCGATGCAATTTATGTTATCGTCGCGGCAGCGCTCAAATTCTCAGCAGTATACGGCAAAGCGCAAAGTGTGTTGCTCATACTCCGGTTCACACTTTCTCACTAGTTGCTTGGACAAGACCCGATAGTTGGTCATAGCCGAAGGGACATGCGGACGATGAAATATGCGCGAAAATCTTATGGGCGGAACCGGCGCAATCCCCGCAGCTATCGCGCTAAGACCGCGGACATTCTCAAGCGAAAACAATATTTCGACGCCCTAGCAACTGGCCTCGGCGCCGGCATGACGGCGAGCGAGAGCTTAAAAACCTTGCTAGATGACGGCGAACTTTCGAACAAATCTAAACTATCGCTAGCGATTAGAGCACTCGAAAACGGTTCGGCGGTTTCTCAAGCGTTTCAAAAATATCTAAACATCACAGATATTGAAGTGGCTTTAATCGAAGTCGCTGAATCATCGGGCGGACTCGCTAAGTCGTCTCGTGCCGTAGCCGAACATCACGGAAGAACGGTAGAAAGAGCGAGGAAGTTAAAAGTTCGACTGATTTTGCCGGCGCTTGTGGGTATTTTTGCGATATTTTTTCTGCCGCTACCAAAAATCATTTCAGGCGATCTTAGCATTAGCACTTATGCGACTTACGTATTGGCCATTGGCATAGCAATATTTGTGTTCGGT
>JBCCFA010000058.1:0-14244 GCA_039029975.1 Pseudomonadota bacterium | reverse complement strand
TGGCGAATATCTGAACCCCGGTGATGCAGTGTTACAAGTGATTGATGTTGAGAACATTGAAGTTTCAGCACAAATTCAGTTCGGCGATCTCGCTAGTATCGAAAAAAGCGCAGAACTTTGGTTTGAGCATGCCGACAAAGCCTACCCGGTCGCTGTGCGAGCAACGCTTAATGCACTTAACTCGGCGACGCGGGATCAAGAGATGCGCTTAAACTTTACTGAAGACTCGGCACTGCCGGGTGCGGCTGGGCAACTCTATTGGCGCGATAAACGGCCGCATTTGCCGGGCAACTTGCTGGTACAACGGGGCAACGAATTAGGTTTATTTGTGGTGGAAAACGAAGTCGCAAAATTTGTCCCCATTACTGACGCCGCACCCGGGCGGGCGGTGGCGGTGAATTTCCCGTTAGATACGCGAATTGTCATTGAAGGGTTCTACTCTTTGTCCGATGGCGATACCTTAACCAGCCAAGGCCGCGCCATGCGCTAATGCTTTTGCGGTCGTATCTGCCAATCATGAAAGGGTCACGTAGTACCGAGGCGCAGGACGGGAGGCGATAGCGCGTGTCTTTTTGGCGGTCTTTTTTAAGCAACCACGTGCTGGCCAATTTGTGTTTTGGCTTGGTGCTGATAATCGGTTTGCTTACTTACGTAAACATGCCGCGCGCAAAGGATCCGCAGCTTAATCTTAATTGGGTCAATATCATTTCGATTTTCCCCGGCGCTTCTGCTGAAGACGTGGAGCGGCGCATTACTGATCCATTTGAAGATGCCATTCAGCGGTCTATCAAGGATTTGAAATTTGTCTCAAGCACGTCACGAGAAGGTGTATCTAACATTATTGTCAGGTTTGATTACATCGATCAGCCCACCTACGACAAACGAATCAATGATCTGCGCCGGGAAATCCAAAACACTTACACCGACCGCGTGCCCGACGAGGTGGACGATCCGGTTTTTTATGAGATTAATTCGTCGAACTGGTTTCCGACTGCCAGTATCGCAGTTACCGCACTCGGCGATGATGAGAACCTACGCAAGCAGGCATATAACATTCGTCGCGATTTACAACGCGTGACCGGAATCGACCAAGTTAACGCCGTAGGATTGCGCGAGCCCGAATTGCACATCAAGTTTTATCCGAGCGTCTTGCAGGGCATGGGCGTCACAGCGCTAGATGTGGCCGACACCGTGCGCGAGTATTTTCGCGACATATCCGCGGGTGATATCGACACCTCGAACGGCAAGCTTTTGATTCGCATTGCTGGCACAAATGCCGATCCGAGTGAGCTGGCCAAGATGCCAATCTTAACCGGCAACGGCGTAGTGAGTTTGGAAAGTGTGGCGCAGCTGTCGTTTTCTAGCGAGGAGGCAGACGCGCTGGTCAAATTCAATGGCGATCCTGCGGTGATGATGACAGTAACGAAAGACTTTGACGCAAACGTGCTGGAGCTTGTCGAACGCCTGAACGAATACATTGACACGCGTAATCAACTATCGAGCGAAACCGGCATCAAACTTTTTTTGGTGGACGATCAAACGGTTTCAACGAAACAGGCGATTAACTTAATGCAAACCAACGCTTTTTTGGGCTTATTTCTGGTGTTGTTGGTTACCTGGGTTTTTCTCGGCACGCGCGTTTCGGTGCTCACTAGCATCGGTATCCCGTTTACGCTGGCCGGCACGTTTATTGTCTTAAACGTGTTAGAAATGACCGTTAACAATACGGTTTTACTGGGCGTTGTTATCTCGCTTGGTATGATTGTTGACGATGCCGTGGTCGTTGTTGAGTCGATTTATCGTCGCCTGCAACGGGGTCAAGAAGTGCTTGAAGCCGCGTTGGACGGTATCGCCGAAGTAATCGCCCCGGTCACCACTTCCGTGCTAACAACTATGGCAGCGTTTCTCCCGCTTGCCTTGCTTCCCGGGATCTTGGGCGAATTCATGCGCGTCATCCCGATTGTTGTGACGGTTGCCCTAGCCGTCAGTCTATTTGAAGCCTATTGGATGTTGCCAGCGCATGTCATTGCCAGTCGAATTAAATTTGATAAACCTTCTAAGCTGCATCAAAAGCGGATTGCGTTTACCCGCTGGGTGATTCATCGGTACGCAAAAATTTTGACCACCGTCTTTCGCTTTCCAAAAATCGCACTCCTTTGCATGCTGGCGTTGATGATTGGCGCCGTTGGCGTAGTTGCTGGTGGTTTAATCCGCGTGAATTTTTTTCAGGGCGATAATATTCAGCTGTTTTACGTGAACGTCGAAATGCCGCCCGGCACAAGCTTGTCTGAGACGAGCAAAAAGCTCGTAGAGATTGAGTCCGTCGCCCGTTCAGTTATTGACCCAAGTCAGTTACGTTCTAGCGTCGCCTATGCTGGGCAGCTTTTTACCGAGACGGACACTCTGTTTGGCGATATTGTTGGTCAAGTGATGGTAAGCCTGAGTCCGCAACAACAAGGTGAGAAAGACGTGTTGTCTGTGGCGGATGATGTTGAAATCGCAGTTAGTGGTATTGCGGGCCCGAGCAATCTTTCTATGCTGCGCTTAACCGATGGCCCGCCGACTCAACGGCCTATCAGCATTAAAGTACGCGGCAACGATTACACGGAGATTTTAAGCGCCGTGAATTATCTCGAAGCGTTCATGCGCGACAACCCGCATATCAACAATATCAGCAACGATTACCGCCAGGGCAACCCGGAGCTTGTAATAAGACATAATGGTGATGCCATTAAACGCGCTGGGTTGACGCCCGCAATCGTTAACCGCGCTATTGCGCTCTATGTTGACGGTGAAGTGGTCAGTGATTTTCAACACCAAGGGGAGGAGGTGAAAGTTCGCGTAAAACCTTTGTTGCCAGACAATAGCGACGCTGAAAATATTTTGCGCGAAACCTTATCGCTGCCCGATGGTCGCACTGTACCGATTCGCGAATTGGTTTTTGCCGATCTCGGTTTGGGTACCTACAACATTAGACATCATGATTTTCGACGCGCCATCACCGTGCAGGCAGACATCGATAAGTCCCAAATTGACACCGTTGCGGCGAACAAACTTATTACAGAACACTGGGCCACCGCGCGCTTCACTTTTCCGAATATCAACTTAGATTTTTCCGGTGAGCTAGACGACATTGAGGAATCCTTAGATGCCATTGTGATCTTGTTCTTGCTGGGTATTGGTCTGATGTACATTATCTTGGGCACGCAGTTTCGCAGTTACTGGCAACCAGCAATGATCCTACTATCAGTACCGCTGGCATTTATCGGGGTAGTGTGTGGCCTGTTAGCAACTGGCGATCCCCTCAGCCTTTACACCATGTACGGTATGGTGGCCCTGGCTGGCATTGCGGTGAACGCGGCCATCGTTTTGATCTCGGCCGCAAATGACCGCCTGGCCAACGGCATGAGTGTGCTGCACGCCACTTTGTACGCGGCTCGCCGTCGCGTCATCCCGGTATTTATCACATCAGCAACGACCATAGCGGGGCTTTTTTCGCTCGCTGCGGGGCTGTTTGGCCGGTCGATGATTTGGGGGCCAGTGGCCACCGCGATCGTCTGGGGGCTGGCGTTTTCGAGCTTTTTGACTCTTATATTCATCCCGCTGGTCTATTATCTCAGTATGCGTCGAAGCCAGGCCTAAAAGATCCAGCCACTCCTGTAAACCCGCGAAAGGCTTAGAAAAAGCCCGGATTAGCCGGTTTATGCAAGAGGCGAACCCGGACAGGAGGCGAAACCAGCCAGAATTGGCCCAGATAGTGTAACTTTGTCACAAAAATGACACGGCAAACGGGTGTCTTTGCCCGGTTTACATATACTTTTCTATGCGTGCAAGCCTTCTTTTGAGGAGGTTTGTGAGCATGAGACACCATTAGAAACAATTTGAGACTAAGGCATAGCACTACCCAAAAAACGCGTTGAAAGACCAGTGTTTGATTTAAATCGTCTATTAGTTAGCGAAGTGCACGAGAAGTTGGAAACAACTTATCACGCGATGTTCGCCGGCCGTGACCTCGAGTACCTCGATGTCGCGAAAACGGTGTGTGAGCGTGCGTTAACGCTAATTGGCGAATGTGATGCCCTCTACCACAACACCGAACACACCGCTCGCGTGACCTTGGTTGGTTTACAGGTATTACTTGGCAAGCAAACAGTGCAACACGACGTGACGTCGGCAGAATGGCTGAATACGGTAGTCTCTTTGGTTTGTCACGATATCGGCTATGTGCGCGGTATCTGCGGGCAAGATAGTGGCGCGACGCTAGCGACCGGGGTCGCGCGCAACACGACGCAGGTGTCCTGCGAACGCAGCGACGCGGCGCTAATGCCTATTCACGTTGATCGCGGCAAGGCATTCGTGGATGAAGATCTATCGACGTACCGCCTGATCGATGAGAAATTCGTTCAATCCTGTATTGAAAGAACACGATTCCCGGTGCCCTCGGACTCTTGGTATGCCATTACAGATGACTACCCCGGCTTGGTGCGCGGCGCCGATCTTATCGGTCAGTTAAGCGACCCAGGCTACTTGAGCAAACTGCCGGCAATATTCTACGAGTTTGTCGAAGTTGGATTTAACGAAAGTCTGGGTTACAAATCACCAGGCGATCTCTTAGTCAACTACCCGCGATTCTTCGAACGTTCTGTGAAGCCTTACATTGGCGCGACGGAGAAGCATCTCAATCAAACGGTGAGCGGCCGCGAAATTCTAGATTTGCTGTACAAAAATCTGGATAACGCCGCTAAGACCCAACCGGAGCCGCTGCGCGCCCAATCAACCGCCTAAAGCGGGTCCTTCATTGTGCTATCGTTCGGTCCTGAATTGCCGGGACCCTATTAATGCAAACGAAACTATTGCTCGCTCGCCTCATCACGATTTTATTTGGCATCTGTAGTTGTCTGCTATCGTCGAGCGTGTATGCATCGGCGCCGGAAGATAATGGTTTCGTGCGACAAATTGCTGAGGGCGTTTTCTTGCATCAAGGCCCTCATGTGGGGCTTGAACACCATGCGCGTGGTGATAGTGCAAATATCGGCTTCGTTGTGGGTGAAAATTGTGTGGCGGTGATAGACACGGGGGGGTCGCTGGCTACGGGGCGGCAACTTCGCGATGCGATCATAGCCACCACAAGTACGCCAATTTGCTATGTCATTAATACGCATGTGCACTTTGATCACGTGCTGGGTAACGCGGCATTCGCACAAGACTCACCGACTTTCGTTGGCCATAAAAACCTTAAAGACGCCATACTTGGCAATCGCGGTTTTTTCGTCGAAGAATTCTCCACGGAACTGGGTAGCACAGATGAATCTGCCGTGGTTGCACCCACTTTACTGGTTGAGGACGAGCGTAAAATTGATCTGGGTAATCGCGAGCTTATCTTACAAGCCGTCGCGCCCGCTCATACCGATGCCGATCTCACCGTCTATGATGCCAAAACAAAGTTATTGTGGACGGGCGATTTAGTGTCTCGGGAGCGTATGCCTATTCTTGATGCCAGCTTAAAAGGCTGGTTAGCCTGGCTGGCGGCAGAGCGTGACGCTGTGAAAGTAATTCCGGGGCACGGTTCGGCGGGCGCTGATTGGCAGACGAGCACCCAGCCAATTAAATCCTATCTGCAAGCATTGCTCGACGATACGCGCAAGGCAATCGCCGATGGGGTGTTTTTGGAAGAGGCTCACGAACATGTCGGGGTTAAAGCCGCGGCCGAATGGCAATTGAACGATCGCCACGCGCGCAACGTATCGCGCGCTTATCGCCAGTTGGAGTGGGAGTAAAGTGTCAAGGTAACAAGTAGGCAGACAATTGGCGTTCAAAGACTTGAAGCTGTTCGCTTATCCAATTGTCATTTTCGCCCAATTCCGCGCACATGATTTCTGCCACGCGCGGCGCCACGGCTTGCGTCGCCCGCGCGTTTAAAAATACCGAACGTGTTCTTCTGGCCAGCACGTCCATCAGTGTTCGGGCCATTTCGTGTCTAACTGCCCACGCGACGTGAGCAGCAGTTAGCGTGAGTTCAGGCGTAAGTGGTTCGCCGAGCGCAGGATCGGTAGTAATCATTGCCTCCAATTCGGTTGCTTTATCCCCGTAGTGGCAGAACGGCCCTGCGTTCGAATCGCTAGAAATCGCCAAAGAGTTAGTGACGCACGGTCGGTGCGCTGTATTGCTTACCTGTTCAAACATATCGACACATTGTTCCGCCATTAAACGATATGTTGTCCACTTGCCGCCGTTTATCGTTATCAAACCAGAATCGCTCACCTCAATGCTATGTTCGCGCGAGATTTTGGCAGTTCGTGATTTGCCGCCCACAGCGGCGAGTGGGCGGATGCCGGCAAAACAAGCCGTCACATCTTTACGAGTGGGCGGGGTGGTTAAATAATCAGCCGCGGTGCTTAGCACTAAATCTATTTCTTCGCTGGTTGGCATGGGTTCGGTTGAACCGCTCGGTAATTTTTCATCTGTTGTGCCAATAACGACCTTGTCGTGCCACGGAATCACGAACATAACGCGTCCATCGGCCGTGCGCGGAATGAGTAAGGCTTGGTCAGATGGAAAAAAATGCCTGTCGATCACAATATGTGTCCCTTGGCTAGGCACAACGCTTTTGTCGTCGTCTTCATTATCGAGTGCACCAATGTAATCGCTCCAGGCACCGGTTGCGTTAATCACGCTGCGCGCGGAAATTTCAAAATGTTGCTGGCTTTCGCGATCCATCACCCGCACTGCAGAAAGCTTACTGTGTTCTTTAGTTAAGCCCGTGACCTCGCAGTAATTAGCGATGGTAGCGCCAAGAGATTCTGCTTTCGCGACGATATCCCACAGCAAACGGGTATCATCGAATTGCGCGTCGCTATAAATCACAGCGCTAGAAAACGCGGCTTGATTTAAGCCACGCATCATGGTGGCGAGTTCAGCTAACTTTAAAGATCGCGAACGGGCGAACAGACTGTCTCCCGCGAGCAGGTCGTAGAGTTTTAATCCGACGGTGTATTTAAGACGCTCATAAAAACCGCGTGCGGGAATGACAAAACCCAGTGGTTTAACCAGATGAGGCGCATTTTTTCGCAGTCGCGAGCGTTCGCGTAACGCTTCACGCACCAAAGAGAATTCAGCATTGGCAAGATAGCGAACGCCGCCGTGGACGAGCTTAGAGCTTTTACTTGAAGTGCCGCTGCCAAAGTCTTCGCGTTCAACCAGCGCAACACGATAGTTGCGACTGGCGGCATCAAGGGCGATGCCGGCGCCAGTAGCCCCACCACCGATCACAAGCAGGTCAAAGGGGTCGCCGTTTTTTAGGGTGCGGATATGGCTTGAGCGGTCCACACTCACTAGTCTTCAGCCCAAGCACCGGCGCGTGCTATAGCCCGTCGCCAATTACTTTGGACCTTCGTCAAAGCCTCTTTTTCAATGGATGGAGAAAACGTTCGCTCTGCTTGCCATAGTCCAAGCAGAGCGTCGGCTGAAGACCAAATACCTGCACCAAGTCCAGCCAGCGTGGCCGCACCTAAAGCGGTGCTTTCTAGATTTGTGGCCCGCTGTATATGCAGCCCGCTGTAGTCGCCCTGAATCTGCATCAATAAGTTGTTTACGCAGGCGCCGCCATCGACGCGCATGGTGGTTAACTCGCCGCTTAGATCGGTGCGCATGGCTTCGATAACGTCGGCGACCTGGAGCGCCATCCCTTCCAGGGCAGCGCGGGCAATATGCGCTGTGGTGGTGCCGCGCGTTATTCCCAATAAGGTGCCGCGTGCTTCAGCGTCCCAATGTGGCGCGCCTAGCCCGGCAAAGGCGGGTACCAAGGTCACCCCGCCATTATCGGCAACGGAGGCGGCGAGCGTTTCGATCTCCGCGGCATTCTCAACGATGCCCAAATTGTCTCTTAGCCATTGAATCAAAGCGCCGCCGATGAACACGCTTCCCTCCAAGGCATAGTTAACGTTAGCCCCAATTTTCCACGCAAGCGTGCTCAACAAACGCGAGTTGGAGGGTACGGGTTTTGTCCCAACGTTAGTCAGCAGAAAACAGCCGGTACCATAGGTACATTTTGCTTCGCCTGGGTTGAAACAAGTCTGACCGAACAAAGCCGCTTGCTGGTCGCCAGCAACACCGGTGATGGCGACGCCTTGTAGGGGTGCAATACGCGCTTCGGCAATTTCGCCGCTCGAATCAACGATCGTTGGCAACACACTCCGCGGGATACTAAAAATCGATAACAACTCATCGTCCCAATCGACCGCGTTTAGATTCAGTAACAGAGTGCGCGACGCATTGCTGGCTTCGATTAAATGATCATTGCCGGCGGTGAGTTTCCACACTAGCCAAGAATCGATCGTGCCGACTAAAAGCTTGTCCTCGTTGGCCGCCTGTCGAGCATCAGTGTTGTTCTCTAGAATCCACTGAATTTTGCTTGCTGAGAAATACGGGTCAAGCACCAAGCCGGTTTTTTCTGTAACGGTGGGTTCCAAGCCCTGTGATTTAAGTTGCTGGCATATTGGCGAGGTACGGCGGTCTTGCCACACGATAGCGTTGCCGAAACTTTTGCCACTGTCTTTATGCCAAGCGACCACGGTTTCGCGTTGGTTGGTAATGCCAATGGCGGCTAGCTGTTGCCCGCCAATACCGGCGGCGCGAAGCGCATCTTCTATGGCACGAAGTGTTGTTTGCCAGATTTCTTCTGGGTCGTGCTCCACCCAACCCGGTTTCGGGTAGTGTTGCTCAAATGGATGTTGCCCAACGCCGAGTGTGTTGAGCGCCGCATCGTAAATAATGGCGCGAGAGCTAGTGGTCCCTTGATCAATTGCTAACACGCTTGTCACGCTAAAACTCCAATGCTTTGCAGTGCAATCATTTTATAATGCAATGCGCGTTCACGCCGAACTCGCGTCCAAGTAGGCGGCGCTTCGGGCCGGGAAGTCGGTGTAAATTGCATCCACGCCCACGGCCAGGCACGAATCAATATGATCGGATTCGTTTACGGTATAGACGAACACTTTTAGGCCCGCTTGATGTGCGCTGGACACGATATCTTCATGTAATTGCGCAAAAGACAGATTTAGTGAGTAAGCACCTAATGAACTCGCATAGGGCACTGCGTCGTCTGATACGGCATTTAGTAAAACCCCGAGCAGACAACCAGGGGGTAAACGTTCGGCCATGGCTCGATGAATTTCTTGTTCAAAAGTTGAAATCATCAATCGACCCGCCCAAGCTGGTTTGTTCATTAGCGTGGCGGTGACAACTGATAATACCGGACCAAGTGACTCGACATCTTTTAACTCGATATTTAATGCCGCTTTGGCTTGAATCAGCTCAATAACGGATTCCAACGTTGGGATGCCGGCGCCATCTCCGGCATCTAACTGCAGAATTTCCGCTTCGCTCATTGCGTAAATATCGCCAGACCCGTTGGTTGTGCGATCGACATGGCGGTCGTGAATCACAAACAGTTTGTCGGCGATTAAACGCACGTCGATTTCAACCCAAGGTGCACCCGCATCTAGCGCCGTTTGTACGCTTGAAAGCGTATTTTCCGGTACGGTCCCGGCGGAACCTCTATGTCCAATGATCATCATGGCCAGATATTTTAATCTATCGTTACGTTCGCTATCGCTATTAGTTGTTTGCTGCCTAAAAAGCTGATCCACGGGGTTTTTATAGGTGGAATCGACTAGTTCGCCAAAGATTTGACGTAAATACCGCACTCAGGTGCCGAAAATATTTCGACCGATCTGTGCGAACTACTCTATTTGGGCTATTCCTGCTTTGGGGTGGATGACCAACACTCTGTGGCTGGGGGAAGGCGAGATGCCGCAAGGCAGCTCATAGTTCGTCGTATCTACCCTGCGACGGATAGGAAAATGAGTTTTCGCTAAATCAGTCTAATGCAACGGACCCTACGTCCGTTTCGACCGAATACCCCTAAATACTGCCTGACCTTTGCGCCCGGCTTTCCCGGGCGCGATTTTTTCGCCCATCAAATCTCCTGCCGTCCGACGTTTATCCGGTATTATCGCGGCTTGCAAAAGATCGAGAAGCAACAATTACTCAGCAGCGCGAAGAATCAGGCGATTCGTTTTCTTGGATATTTGGCTATGGCTCCTTGGTTTGGCGGCCTGGATTTAAATTCTCTAACGCGTGCATTGCGACGCTTCGTGGTTGGGAACGGGCGTTTTGCCAAGCGTCTCCCGATCATCGGGGTACGCCCACCAAACCCGGTCGTGTCCTGACCCTGCGCAAAGCCGCTAATGTGCATTGTGTTGGCATGGCCTATCAAGTTGAACGCGAAGACAAACAAGAAATCCTTGATTACCTGGATGTGCGGGAATCTGGTGGTTACAGTCGCCAGATTGTTAATATCGTTTTAGACACGAAAGATGATGTTGGCGCTTTGACTTATATCGCGTTGCCAGACAACCCGCATGCAGTTGCACGAGAACCAGATGCAGAACTACTGAGCTTGGTAAAATCACGCCACGGACCGAGCGGCTCTAACCTGGATTATGTTTTGAATCTCTCAGCCGCGTTGCAGGAAAAAAATATTCATGATCCCGTTGTTGAAAATCTTGCTGCTCAGTTGCGGTAAGGCTCCTTGCGCCGCCTGCAGACAATTGATTTATTGCCGCAATCGGCCGCGCAGTGATCGATAGATGTTCGACAGCTATATCGGTATCGATTACTCCGGGGCGCGAGCGCCCGTATCCCGGCTATCCGGGTTGCAGATTTACAAGGCTGACCAATTCAATGAACCCGCTCGCGTGCCGGTGCCGAACGACAGCGGTAAACACTGGACGCGTAAAGAGATCGCTTATTGGTGCCACGAACATTTAGAACAATTTGAGCGTACGATTATCGGCATCGACCATGGATTTTCATTTCCAATCGATTATTTTCGGCGACATGAGCTTCGCTCTTGGGACGACTTTTTGGTGCATTTTTGCGAGCTATGGCCGACCGACCGCGATCATATGTACGTTGATTTTGTGCGCGCGAAAAACCCGCCGAGCGGTGATAACAAAGAACTTAGACTCTGCGAACGCTGGACGCCAAATACCAAGAGCGTATTTCAATTTGATGTTCAGGGATCGGTGGCCAAATCAACGCATGCCGGTTTGCCTTGGATATATTTTTTGCGCCGTGATCCCGGTTTGAAGGATCGACTCCATTTTTGGCCGTACGACGGCTTTGAAATTCCAGAGGACAAATCGGTGATCGCAGAGATATTTCCTTCGCTATTTCGGCGTCGTTACGATCGCGGTGAACGGACCGTAGACGAACACGATGCCTACAGCGTTGCCTACTGGTTACGGCAAATGGATGGCTTAAATATGCTGGCGCGTTATTTTAATCCACCACTAACTTTACCGGAGCGCCGTGTCGTTGAGTTGGAAGGCTGGATTTTGGGGGTCACCTAAGAAGCCTTTCAAAGCGATTCTCCTGACACCGATCGCAGCCCCCGCGCTGTCTAGAAATAACGACAAAGCGATTAAAAATCGACCTTTCCCCGCCCTTGCTCATCTACCGGCCGAGCCCTAAATACGTCAATAACGGGTAATTCTGGTCAAAAACTGTGATTGAGTTCTGAATTCGGTCCTCCGTCACGTGCGGACACCGCTATGTGGCGCATTTCTTGACTATTGTTCAATGACTTAGCGCAAATAGATAAGCCTTTGAGGTAATGCCGTGAGTACCGAATTCCAAAAGCAGCGTGCGACCCATGAAATTCTGCTGGCCAACTCTCGTACCGAACTGATCGTCGGTAGCGTGGGTGCCGCGTTAATCGCCGCTATGATTTGGGCGGAAAACCAGTCGTCTTTGGTGCTTGGTTGGCTCGGATTGATTCAATGTGTTTACGGTCTGCGTTTCTTTCTCACGAAAAGTCTGGGTGAGGAGCACGAAGCGTTTCAAACTAAGATTGTTGGACGGCTGCGCTGGGGATTACTCGCCACTGGCGCGCTTTGGGGCAGTGGGGTTGCCATTAACATCGTGATGTTTGGCATGGTTTGGCCAACGATCGTGAGTTTAGTGGCTACTGCCGTGTTATCGATACTGGTGCTCGGCACTTATCTTGGTCAAAAATCATTGGTACTGCCTTTTGCTTTTGTCACCTCACTACCGATTATGGCTGCCGGTATGGTGCTCCTGCAGCGCGAAACAATCATCGTCGCTGTGTCGAGCTTAGTCTTTATGGCGGCAATTTCTGCAGCGGCAAAATATGTTGATCGAATTATTAGCGCGCTTTCTGCATCCAGTTCCGAGCGTGATCAATTTTATGCACAACTCAAAGATTCTGAGTTGGAAGTTCAACGTTTGCGCGTTGGCGTGAAAACGAATTCCGAGAAACGCCAAGATTTAGAAAACCAACTGAATGATAAAGAAAGCGAGCTTCAGATTTCAAAAGGTAAGGCGGAAGCATTATCAAGCGCGCTGGAACGGGTTTCTCCATATGACATCGAGAGTGGCCTGTTAAACGGTAAGAAATTCGCTAACGTTCTAAATCGCGAGTGGTCACGCATGCTGCGCCAAGAACTTCCTATTACCATTGTGCACATCGGGCTAGATAATTTCGATGACTACGCTGGCACATACGGCAAGATTGCAAAAGAAGCCGCGATTAAAAAGATTGGCGATTTAATCAAGGAAGTTGGTAATCGCCCTGGTGATGTCGCCGCGCGTATAGATACGACGAAGTTCGCTTTGCTATTACCGGAAGCGGATCATAAGAACGGCGAACGTTTGGCAGATGATTTGCGCGCTAAGGTCCGTCATCTAAATATTCCTAACGCGAATGCCACCATGCATTCCGCGGTTACCGTAAGCGTTGGGGTGGCGACGGTTATCCCGAACAGCGACCTAACGCTTGAGCAAATGCAGTCTCGTGTGGAATCTGCGCTTTACGAAGCGCAATTCCAAGGTGGCGATAAAGTGGTTCGCTATCGCACGATGAATTCGGTACGGCTTGAACGCTGGGATCCCGAATCAGAAGGCGAATTCAGTCCAGAAGGTTTATTGCAAAAACTCGCGGTGTGGGGCTACGAAGCGCAAGCCCGAACAATGGACCCAGGTGAGTATCATCCCGATCGACGCGTACAGGTGGATATGGTCGATGCTATTGTTCAAGGTCGCTTGAAAATTACTTTGGAAGGCGAATCGCGAACCCTATCGGCAGGTGATTGCTTGTTCCTACCCAAAGGCGTTGTGACCAGCGTGGAAGTGGTGGGCGATAGACCGGTCGTCTGTTTGGAAGCGCTTCAGGCTTAATCCTAGTAATTCTCGTTCGAAAGAAACTTGTCAGCCCGCAACGGGCACGGTAGCGTAGCGCGCTCGTTCAACCAAACGATGGTGAAGGGCGGTGCCGGAACTTCCCGATATTTCAGTGTATATCGCTGCGCTCAAAACGCGGCTATTGGGTGCTCGCGCGAGTAAGTTCGTTTTTCAAAGCCCGTTTGTTTTGCGCACTGTCGAACCCGCTTCGGACGAATTCGTCGACCGAGAGATTGTCGATCTGCGCCGAATTGGTAAACGTATTGCCTTGGGCTTCGAACAAGATTATTGGATTGTTATTCATCTCATGATCGCAGGCCGTTTCGCATGGCTTGAGCCGCAGAAAAAAGTGCCAAAAGCAGCGCTTGCTTATCTTGAATTTGAACATGGCACCCTTGCCCTAACCGAAGCAGGCAGTAAAAAGCGCGCCTCTATTCACTTATCCCAAACAGCAGACGTTTACGCTGACTTTGATCCGGGTGGTGCGGAAATTGCTGAGCTCAATCCCGCTGAATTCGGCAAAGTGCTAACAAAGAATAATCACACGCTCAAACGCGCACTCACCGATCCAAAACTCTTCAGCGGTATTGGCAACGCCTATTCGGATGAGATCTTGCATCATGCGAAATTATCTCCGATCCAACAAACACAGAAGCTTGAAACAGCGGACATTGAAAATTTGTTCAGCGCCTGCGTGGAAGTGCTGCAGACATGGACCGAGCGTTTGGCCGATTTCTACGGGGACAAATTTCCGACGAAAGTAACCGCCTTTCGGGAGGGCATGGCCGTTCACGGCCGCTACCAACAAGCATGCCCGGTGTGTGGGACAGCCGTTCAACGCATACGCTACGCAACGAACGAAGTGAATTATTGCCCAAGGTGTTAGATAAGGTCTCTATCATTGCAAAGGCACGGCTACCTCTTGAGATGGGTCAGGGAGTTATACTAATTATAATAGATGATGATATGATGATCAGGTCT
>JBCCFA010000057.1:0-14306 GCA_039029975.1 Pseudomonadota bacterium | reverse complement strand
GCTTCTAGTGGAGTTGGCGCCGTTTATATATAGCTGCTTAATTGATGACCAAGCCGTTGTTGATTTGGGCGTTCCCTATTTCGAAATTCGTTTGCTCGGCATCATGTTTGTCGGTATGAATTTCGCCTTTCGTGGTTACTGGAACGCAGTCGATATGGCGTATCTTTACATGCGCACGATCATCATCATGCACACCGCGAATATTATCCTTAACTATATTTTCATTTTCGGTAATTTCGGCGCGCCGGCGTTGGGCGTTAGCGGGGCCGCTATCGCATCATTAACATCCGTAATTATTGGTACATGCGTATACTTTTTACTCGCGTTGAAACACGCTGGCGACCATGGTTTTTTGCATAGACGACCCCATTTCAGCGAGGTAAGAACGCTCGTTCGCTTGTCTTTGCCGAACGGAATTCAGCAACTTTTTTTTGCGGGCGGGTTTTTGGCAACTTATTGGATCATCGGTCAAGTGGGTACCGCCGAGTTGGCCGCGGCGAATGTTCTACTCAACTTAACGATGCTTGCCCTGTTACCAGGCCTAGGTTTTGGATTGACCGCCGCAACGCTCGTCGGTCAGGCGCTTGGTAGGTGCGAACCTGCAGATGCGCGGCGTTGGGGTTTTGATGTCGTCAGCCTGGCGGTAATCGTGATGGTTACGATCTGTTTACCGATGGTGCTAATACCGGAATTAGTGATCACAACTTTTTACGTATTAGATCCAGAAACACTCGCGCTAGCCCTGTGGCCAATGCGCATTGCAGGTCTAACAATCGCCTTTGATGCTTTTGGTATGGTGTTGATGCAAGCACTGCTTGGGGCTGGTGATACGCGTCGGGTGATGAAGATTTCTATTTGTAATCAATGGTTATTGTTTTTGCCCATTGCCTATATTATTGGCCCAGTCCTGGGTTTCGGCTTATTTGAAATTTGGACATTACAAGCAGTTTATCGAGGTTTTCAGGCCTTCCTCTTTTATCAGCTCTGGCGCGGGGACAAGTGGACGACGGTTCACATCTAACTGTCGATATCGGGTTTCGGTATTCCGTAACCGCCACCACCGGGCGTTTTAATAATAATCCGATCTCCCGGCTGGACAGAAATTTTATCGCTACCCGCCAGTTCGATTTCTTCATGGTTTTTGCGAACACAAAGGTTCTCGCCCGTCGCGCCCGGCTGCCCACCACCCGCACCGTAGGGCGGAATCTTGCGTCTATCGGACAATAATGACACTTCCATCGAAGTTAGGAACTCAACTTCTCTTATTACCCCATTGCCGCCGCTAAAATGACCACAACCACCTGAGTTTTCTCGAATTTCGAAATTATTTAATCTCACCGGAAACCGATGCTCTAACACTTCTGGATCGGTTAAGCGCGAATTTGTCATATGCGTATGGACCGCATCTGTGCCATTGAAATCTGGCCCAGCGCCGGAACCACCGCAAATAGTTTCATAATACTGATGAGTGTCATTGCCAAACGTAAAGTTGTTCATTGTCCCCTGGGCCGCGGCCATTATCCCAAGCGCACCGTATAGGCAATCGGTAATGCATTGCGACGTCTCAACGTTGCCGGCAACAACAGCAGCTGGTGATTTCGGATTCAGCATCGAGTCCTGCGGCAATAAAATTTCTATGGGTTTCAAGCAGCCATCATTCAAAGGAATGTCGTCTTCAACCAAAGTTCTAAAGACATAAAGTACTGCCGCTTTACAAACTGCTGCGGGCGCATTGAAATTGTTGTCCAGCTCGTTAGAGCTCCCTGAAAAATCGACGGTCGCAGTTCGACTATTGGGGTTCGTGGAAATAGCCACGCGCACCTCTGCGCCGTTATCCATGCTGTAGGCAAAGCTACCTGGTGTTAAGTTGGCAATTACGCGGCGTACACATTCCTCGGCGTTATCTTTGACGTGACCCATGTAAGCCTGCACAACATCTAAGCCGAATTGCTCAATCATCTTATTTAGTTCTTGCGAACCGCGTTCATTGGCGGCGACTTGCGCCGTCAAATCTGCGATATTTTGCTCAGGATTCCGTGCCGGGTATCGAGCGCTTCGCAGTTTATCCACCACTTCCTGTTTTTGAAATTCTCCCGCTTTAACCAGGTGGAAGTTATCCAACAACACCCCTTCATCTTCAATGGTTCGACTATCTGCAGGCATTGAACCTGGGGAAATACCGCCTATATCTGCGTGGTGTCCCCGCGACGCCACAAAAAATAAGGGGGTTTCGCCATTTGAAAATACAGGGGTTACCACGGTCACATCGGGGAGATGAGTGCCCCCATGATAGGGATCGTTTAGGACAAACACATCGCCTGGTTTCATGGTGTTGTATCGCACACGCAGAATGTGACGCACGCTTTCACCCATAGAACCCAAATGTACTGGCATATGCGGTGCATTGGCGACTAACTCACCTTCACTATCGAAAACAGCGCAGGAAAAATCTAAGCGCTCTTTTATGTTCACAGAAAATGCGGTGTTTTGAAGCGCGGCGCCCATCTGTTCCGCGATAGACATAAATAAATTATTGAAGACTTCCAGCAATACAGGGTCAGCATCGGTGCCGTGCTTTTTCTGTCGCGCGACGGGTGAAATACGGCGGAGATGAATCCCCAGTTCTTTATCCACTCGCAGCTGCCAGCCCGGTTCCACTACAATGGTACCGGTCTGTTCAACCACAACTAGCGGCCCGTCGAATTCATCCCCGGAGTGCAAGGTTGTGCGGTCAATAAATTCGGTGTCGTAAAAATCTTCGCCAAAAAATACGGCCTCACGGGCAAGTGCTTCCAACATTTTGTCTGGCTCATGGTTACCAGGGCTTAATGCGATATCGATATCGTCATGGGTATAGGCAATTGCCTCCGCGGCGGCCGCTTCTATGATCAAGTGATTAACGCTCGCTTTAAAACCATAGCGATTGAAATATGCCAGGGCGAAATCATGCTTCAGTTGGTCGATATCGTTCGCTGCAATCTCTAAACTGCTGTCGGAACCGGCGGGTTTTAGGTGAACGCGATGTTTGACTGTGATTCGCTGCTCATCAACGCCTTGTTCGATGAGTTCTGTCCTCGCAAGCTTAGAAAGCGCTTGTAAGGTTTGGCTTAAGCGTCTAAAACCGCGTTCGTCTAAGCGGATTTCCAAGGATCGTTCGCGCAATGATCGCAAGGCGGCCAGGCCCATCCCATAAGCAGATAGGACTCCGGCAAACGGATGAAGGTAAACCTGTTTTATACCCAGCGCATCGGCAACGGCGCAAGCATGTTGACCACCGGCCCCGCCAAAACTGCATAACGCATAGCGCGTAACATCGTAGCCACGCTGCACGGATATTTCCTTAATGGCGTTGGCCATGTTTTCAATAGCAATGCGTAAGAAACCTGCGGCGATTTCGTGGGCCGTTTTATTAACGTTTGCCGTTGAGTTAATGTCATCCGCGATTTGTTGAAAGCCTTCAACCACAGCGTCATGGTCCAGCGCTTGGTCGCCGTTCATACCAAAAACCTTCGGAAAATAATCTCCGCGGAGTCGTCCCAACAAAACTTGGCAGTCGGTTACCGTGAGCGGACCGCCGCGTCGATAGCAAGCTGGCCCTGGTAGCGCACCGGCAGACTGCGGACCAACGGTCTGGCGGATGCCATCAAACGCGAGAATGGAACCGCCGCCCGCTGCTACTGTGTGGATTCGCATGATTGGCACACGCATTCGCACGCCGGCAACTTTGGTATCAAAAGCTCGCTCATATTCGCCAGCAAAATGCGAAACGTCGGTAGAAGTACCGCCCATATCGAAGGCAATGACGCGCTGAATGCCAGCGCGCTCTGCAACCTCAACCGCACCCACAATACCGCCCGCCGGGCCTGACAAAATACTGTCCTTACCTTGAAACAAGCGGGCGTCGGTTAAGCCGCCGTTCGACTGCATGAATTTCACGTCGGCGTCGCCCAGTGCAGAGGTCACTTGATTCACATATCGGCGCAATACTGGCGATAAATAGGCGTCCACGACGGTTGTATCGCCACGACTCACTAATTTCATTAGCGGGCTCACGTCGTGTGATAAGGAAATTTGTTCAAATCCAACTTCGTGAGCTAGCTGGCCGACAAGTTTTTCGTGCTCGGAATAACGATAGGCGTGCATAAATACGCATGCGATTGAACGAATCCCTGCTTCCAACGTTTGTTCCAGATCTGCACGCAATTGTTTTTGATCGATCGCTTGTAGGATCTCGCCATCGGCCGCTATGCGTTCGTCAACTTCTATCACGCGTTCATACAGCAGACTCGGCAAGACAATTTCTTTGGCGAATAAATCAGGTCTATTTTGATACGCAATACGCAGCGCGTCTTTGAATCCTTTAGTGATTATCAATGCAGTGCGATCACCTTGTCTTTCCAACAAAGCATTCGTTGCAACTGTAGTCCCCATGCGAACTTCTTCGATGGCCTCGCCAAGGGTTCTTTGGTCGCCGTGACGAGTTAACAACTCGTGCATTCCTTGAATTGCCGCGTCGTCATAGTGCTCGGGGTTATGCGACAACAGTTTGTGCGTAATCAGTTGCCCGGTGGGTAATACAGCCACGAGATCGGTAAACGTGCCGCCCCGGTCAACCCAAAAACGCCACCGCGAAAGAGAGTTTGTTGCTTTCATTGCTTAAGTATAACCACTCAAGCGACTAAACATTTGAACGCCATTCGAATTCAGCATACTCTGGCATCAAATCTCTGCTAGTGAGGAAGAAAAATGCCAATAGAGTTTCACGATCCGAGGGCTAATCCCTCAGTGCCAGCGCGACCGTATGCCTTACAAGCGAGCATGCAAAGTGCGATCGATATTGGATTACTCGCCAATGGTTTTCCAGATTCCGAAGCATTCCTGAACGAGGTGGACCACGCACTTGCTGCGGCGCTGCCAAACGCGACGGTAAAGCGCTATAACAAGCATGGTGCCTCGGCCCCAGCAAGCACAGAATTAATGGACACAATAGCCGAGGAGTGTGACGTTTTTCTATCGGCTTATGGTCATTGAGGCAGTTGTACTTCCGGCACCGTGCGTGACGGGATTGCAGCCGCCGACCGGGGTTTACCAAGTATCGCTTTTGTTACTGCGGATTTTTGGAAACAAGGAAATTTCGTCGCCCAAGCGCAAGGCATGCCTGATGTGCCGCGAATAAAATTGCCTCATCCAGTGGCGGGTACAGGTCAGTCCGCGATGCAAACGCTGGCGGGTAGTATCGTCGACGAAATCATTAGCGTACTGACGGGAAAGGCTTAAATCGTGCTTAGCGCAGAAGACGAAAACAGTGCGCTCGAATATTTACATGATGCTGGTTGCACCGATGGTTTGCCGGTCGTGATACCAACGGTAGCGCGCGTCGACCGGATGATTTTAGCCAGTGGTCTTGAAACCGATATGGAAATCGCCAGCATGGGGCCGCAATGGGGATCGGGCACGGTGGAAAAGATAGCTGTCGCTGCAGTCATGGCGGGCTGTTTACCCGATCATTTTGCGGTGGTTCTGGCCGCCGTGAAAGCGATCAGTCAAGACGCTTTTGATCTTGCTGAAATGCAATGCACTACGCATTGCATTCACCCAATGCTAATTGTCAATGGTCCAGCACGCATGGCTTGCGGAGGTATTAGTAGCGGCTTTGGTGCGCTCGGCCCTGGCCACCGCGCGAATGCGAGCATTGGACGAGCGCTACGCCTCGCCATGATGAATATCGGCGGCGCGAAACCCGGTGTATCCGACATGGCAATCCATGGTCACCCCGGCAAGTTTACCTGTTGTTTCGCGGAGGATGAGGAGCACTCACCGTTAGAGCCGTTTCACACCACGTTTGGTTATGAACCTCAGCAAAGTGCAGTGACGGTGCTCGGCGTGGAAGGACCGCATTCAGTCCTTTTCTCTGGCGACGCGCATGATCCTAAATCAGCGGATAATTTGATGAATGCAATTGCGGGGACCATTGCCAACGTCGGGAGTAATAATTCACATCTTGGCGGTACTGCGGCCGTCGGCGTGATGCTCAATCCGGATCACGCGAACGTGTTAGCGAATAATGGCTTCGATCGACGCAAAATTCAGCAAACGCTTGCATCGCTTGCAGTTACGCCGCGAGAAGACTTGCTCAAGATCAATCCCAAGATGTTGATAGGCGACGAGGCGATGATTCCGGCTGTTCGCGACCCTAACAATATTCATGTGTTTGTTGCCGGCGGATCCGGTCTTTACACCATGGTCATGCCGTCTTGGTGCGCTGGGCCGCACGGTAATCAGGCCGTACATGAGGAAATTATTGTGGATCAATTCTGCGAACTACCAAGCGCTTAGACTCTTAGGTAGACCAGTAGGTTTCAAGAAGAAAATAACGAGGGGGCTACATGCGCGTCGACTCGAAATTCACCTTGCCGGCATTCATGTTTGGATCGGCGATTCTGGGGTACCTACTCGCAACCGCCGTTTCGGCCCACCAGTATGCAGAGCGTCTTGCGCAACATGAAATCGCCGCTGATCTGGTCAAAACCAAAAGCCATATGACGACAATTTTGCAGCTTAACGATTGCTTTATTAATGAAGCGTTTTATACGCTCGATCGTGAAATCTTTACCTCAAAAAAGCGCCTTGAAACGATGGCACAATCACCCGCGCTAAAAGCGGATATTGAGAAGGCGCAAAAAGTGCTTAACGATTACTACGAGCGATTCGGTTTACATTCAACGTGTGAAGATTGCGTGCCCCGAAGTCCAATGCCCGTTTTCGATTGCACTAACGTGTGAGCATTCGTCCGCCTTGTTTTCGATGCATGTGGACGCACCAACGCTTTTTCTTTTACCGGGGTTTCATGGCAGCGCGCAGTTATTCGAACCATTATGCGCAGAATTTGAGGGTCATTTATTAGCTCGGCCACTTCAGTTCGAAAGTTTCGACACAATCCAAGCGCACGTCACGGATATAGATAAGGCTTTACCCAATACAGACATTTTTCTGTTAGCAGAGTCGTTCTCTGGGTTAATCGCACTTTCTCTTGCGGCAAAGTCGCCGCTGCGATTTAGCGGCGTGATTTTGTCTTGTTGTTTCGCACGAACGCCCATGAAATTGCTTGCAACCCTTGGTGCGCGTTTACCCCAAAAGGTATATTCGGCGAGCATATTTAGGAGCTGGATATTAGACCACTACTGCTTAAATGGCGTCGCGGATCCGAGATTAAAAAAACAGATACTTGAAGCCATTAATCAGGTTGCGCCTTCGGTGGTTCGCAGGCGTCTACGCGTGCTTGCCGAAACAAATCTTACCGAGCTTTTGGCCCACATTAGCACTCCGGTATTAGTCCTATCGGCATCCTACGATCGAGTTGTCTCCTCGCGCTTCACGCGGGAACTGCGCAACAAGCTGCCAAACGCGAGACATAAGGAAATCGCCGGCCCGCATCTCATATTGCAAGCCGCGCCGAATCAAGCCGCCACAGAAATTATGAACTTCATCGCGAGTTGCAAGAACTAACTACTTTGTGAACAAGGCGTGATTTGCTATGGTGAGGCCGAAATAATTTTAGGGAAGCAATTATGCCGGCATACGTACTCGCTTTTGTAGAAGTTAATGATGATGCAAGATACGACGCTGATTATGTCGCTCACGTCGGTCCGTTAGTTGCCAAGCATGGTGGTAAACCGCTAGTACTTACGCAAGATGTAGATGTTCGAGAGGGAGATTGGCCACGGGGGCGTAACGTTTTGCTCGAATTTCCAGATCGCGCAGCAGCAGTCGCGTGGTATGAAGATGCTGAATACGCTCCTTATATTAAACTCCGGCATGAATTATCTGACGGCTCGCTCGCGATACTAGATGGGGTGTGATCGAGCATGCCGAAATCGCCGAGCGCCTATGAACCAGAGAATAAAGTAGTGACCATGCAAATTAGATTGATTTTTTGCTTATTCGTTTTTCTTTTCGCAACCGCGGTGGCGCAAGCGGAGGATGAGAAACTGAATCTCGATTGTGCGGATCCGGTTAACTCGGGCAGAATGGCGGTCAAAAAAACCGTCGGGCCTCTATTTGCCAATGGCGCCGATCAAGCGCAATTAGAGACCGCAGCTACAGCGCTCGACAAACTAGTGACTGGGGCAGCCTATTGTCAGATCGAATTGCAATCCAGCACCAAAAAGGTTAGCGGTATAGTGATCGCCGAATGGCGGTCTCTAAACCAGTGGTTTAACCGTCTGGCTGATACTTTCTCGCTAAGCGTCGCCAAACCGAGCGAGCCCAAGTGGCGTGACGAATATATCTTGTTCGCGGAAGTGTATGAATTTGAACCTTGATTAAGGTTGCGGCCCCCATGGGGCGCTAGTGAATAGTTGGATTTCCTGTTCTTCAATTAGCGGTCTAATTTTCACCGCAAATTTCATAAACGGTTCATCGGCGAATAATCGTTGCCAAAAATCTCGCCGCGCTTCGTCAGAATCGAAACGCCATAAGTGCATTAATTGATGCAAGCGTCCGGTATCACTAACAAAATATCCAACCAGGTTCCGTCCGAACCCCCCTTGCTCAAGTGCTGGCCAACCTTCGTCGCGATACAGGCGCAGCACCTCCGGCATTTGACCAACCCTAATAGAATAAGTGCGCCTCTCATAGATTCGCATCAACTAATCCTCTTTTGGAAGGGTGCTCAGGAAATATACCGATATCGCGGTAACGATTGCTTCGAATCCTAAACCAATTTGATGGAAGCCGCTGAAATCGCCATCCACGAGAATACCGACTAATCGGCTCGCGCCGACCGCACCCAAGACGAATGCCAGTGCAACCAAGCCGACTTGAGCATATTTCGTGTTCATTGCGCAGTACATAAGAAACGCGGCAAATCCAATCTGAAACCCACCGTAGGTCGCGCGAACATCAGTCATTCCTGAAGCGTTACCAGTCAAACCAGCGGCAGCGGCAAATTGTTCTGGTGACAACAAATAAATAATCCCAAATACCAGTAAGGTTAGCGAGATTAAAATTAAGAATATTTTCAAACTCGTTATCTCGCCATGTAAGAAGGGTTTATTCGTAACCCTGTCCGAACGTGCCTATTGCGCGCTTGCCACCAGTATTGTCATTTATTTCAGTTGAGGTGACTTCGTTTAAAACGGATAAATAGCCGTTTGAGGTGTTGATCTTGTCCGCATAGCCATTGTCGATTAAAAAGCGATGCAGCAACGGTAGGCGGTAACATGGAACATAAATCAAAAGATGATGTTCCAGATGATAATTCACCCAATACGGTGCGATAAAAATGCGTTCAATCCAATTTGCATAGGTCGTTCGCGCGCTATCAAATGGGTCGTCACCGCCTTTTACTACAGCATGTTCGGCAATGTTCCGAATTCTTAATACAACTTGATACCAGGTCAATAACGGTAGCAGCCAACAGGTGAAGTACAGCCACCAATAACCGCTCACCGCGCAGAGCAAAAATAGAAATCCGTTAACGATACTTGCGGCGCCAAGTTCTGACCAAAAATGTTCGACGCGGCTTTTACCAGGGGGCGCTTTAAGCGCGCTTAGGAGTTGGAATTTTCGCTGGGCAAAACCAGACTGGCCGGTGAGGTCGCGAATTAGTTTTCGTTTCAAACTGGCACGGCTAATTGGGTAATGCCCCGTTAACACCAGGTCGGGATCTTTCTCCGTCAACGTATTAGCGTGATGCTGCAAATGATAGGGGCGATACACGTCGACGTCTGCTGCAATGGGCCAAGCACAAAACCATTGCGCGAGCGCGTGGTTTAGTTTCGCCGACTTATGCAAACCGCCATGCGCACCTTCATGCATGAGTATCGCCAAGCCCAGTTGACGAGAACCTATCACCATAACGGCAAGTAGTATCGTCGCTGCATTTGGTGCCCATGCCACTAAGACAGCTGATAAGACGATAGTCATCCAGGCATGGGTGACGAGGTAGATGCCAAAAGCGCTTGAGCGGGCACGAACCTGGCGGAGCTGTTCCGCGCGCAAAACATCTTTGGCCGCTAGCATAGTACGCATAACAATTCGTTTGACTTTTACTTTTCGTTTAACAGATTTTACGCGGCCAATTTTTCGGCCATTTTCTGATGGAGCAGACCAATCGCTTTTAATGGCCTTACCATCACTTTGAAGCTCGATATTTGCTGCTGGTCATTCCACGTAATGATATCTACACCATTAATAATAATTCCGTCCACTTCAGCTTCAAATTCTAACACTGCTTGGGTGGCGTTATAGGTCTCAGCGGTATACCGCCATGAACTGTTTACTAAGACATCAAGTGCCGCTAGCAAATACTTTGTCGTAATTGCCTTGCCTTTTTGCGGTGTATGTACGACAGGGGAGAAAAAGACCACATCATCGGCAAGCACCTGTCCTAATAAATCGTGGCTTCGCGTTTCAACCACTTGATGCCATGTTTCAATACATTCATTCGCCATGTTTTATTCCGACTTCGTCAAATACGCTTAGCTTATTGAAAATCGTGAGCAAGTCTTTGAGCACATAAAATTAAAGATTGTTCTGGACGGACTCCAACAACTCTCCATACAGTGCTAGCGCACGCTCATGTTCCGCTGGGCCGTGATAATCGGGAAAGATCTCGTTACCGGGTTCGAATTCTTTGAGTACTTCGCGGGCGACAGTAACTTTATGCACTTCGGTTGGCCCATCGGCTAACCCGATATGGAAAGAATTAATCACCCAGTGCGCAAACGGCATCTCCGTGGTGATACCGAGTGATCCATGCAAATGTAGCGCCCGCGAGGCAATATCGTTGAGCACTTTTGGCATTGTCGCTTTCACGGCAGCAATGTGTTTACGCACTGTTTTATAGTTATGACCTTGGTCGATTAACCAGGCGGTTTCTAAAACCATGAGTCGAAACTGCCGTAGCTGAATCCACGAATCCGCAATTTTTTCTTGCACCATTTGCTTCTTCGCAAGTTGTTCGCCCTTTGTTGTGCGTGATAACACGCGCTCACACATCATTTCGAACGCCCGTTTTGATTGGGCCACTGTGCGCATGGCGTGGTGAAGGCGACCACCACCAAGGCGCACCTGCGCGACCACGAACGCTTCTCCTTGTCCGCCGAGCATATTTTCGTGCGGCACTCTGACCTGGTTATAGCGCATATAGGCATGCGTTGCTTCGGGTTCGCCATAGAAGGTTAGGTTTCGCTCTATTTCGACGCCGGGGGTGTTCGCCGGTACGATAAACATCGACATACGTCGATAGGGATCGGCATCCGGATCGGTCACGGCCATGACAATAAAAAAAGAAGCATAGCGCGCATTCGATGAGAACCATTTTTCACCATCGATTACCCATTCGTCGCCGTCTTGGCGTGCAGAAGTTTTAAACACCAATGGGTCAGCGCCGCCTTGAGGTTCGGTCATGGAAAAGCAAGAGACAATTTGGTTATCAAGCAAGGGTTCTAGGAATTCCTTCTTTTGCTCTGGCGTACCGTAATGGGACAGAATTTCTGCGTTGCCGGTGTCCGGTGCCTGCGCACCGAAAATGATGGGTCCAAATCGCGATTGGCCAAACAGTTCGTTCATCAAGGCAAGCTTGACTTGGCCGTAGCCTTTGCCGCCTTGTTCTGGCCCTAGGTGACACGCCCACAAACCGCGATCTTTAACTTCCGCTTGCAATGGTCTTGCTAATTTCTCGAACCTAGGGTCATGGATATTCCATTGACTGCCAAGTAAATGGTCTAAAGGTTCTACTTTGGTTCGAACAAATTCGTCGACCCAATCAAGTTGTTCTTGAAACTCCGGTTCGGTTGCAAAATGCCACATAATAATTTTTCTTTAATCAATAATAGGAATGTAAAAACGTGTGGTAAACCTACGCATCGCTCAGCACGTATCGCTTCAAGCTGTCGGCCGATTAGCCCATCCTCCGTCTACGGTAACGATGGTACCGCTAGTATAACCACTTCGATCGGACGCTAGAAAGACGACGGTTGAAGCAACTTCGTCAACTTCTCCAGCACGGCCAAACGGCGAAGTGGCCAATAACTCCTCATACCTTTCGGGATCGCCCAACTTGGTTTCGGCCCAGCCGCGCGTTAATTTAATTATGCGCTCAGTAGCAATAGGCCCGGGATTTACCCCTACCACGCGAACGCCGTAATCTGGGCTTTCTGCGCCTAGCGCTGCGGTCATGCCCATCAGTGACAGGTTGCCCATTGAACCTGCAATGTAGTTCGCAAGCGGTCGTTCTCCAGCGGCGCCAATGACATTAATAATGACGCCACGGCCTTTTTCTTTCATTTTGGCGAGATAAAAACGCGTTAGGGATAGGTAACCGAATACCTTTAACTCCCAACCGCGACGCCACGCATCATCGTCCACATCATGAATTGAACCGCCGGGAACGTCACCGGCATTGTTAACGAGAATATCGATATCGGGCCACGTATCCATGAGCGATTGGCGACGGTTATCTAACGACAAATCTAGGGCGCTCGTTTCTACTTGAACGCCGAAATCGGTGCGAATATTCTCAGCTTCCTGTTCCAGTAAATCTTCAGATCTTGCTGCCAAACGTAGATTGCAGCCTTCGTCAGCAAAACACTTTGCTATCCCTAATCCGATTCCTTTGGAGGCCCCGGTAATTAATACTGTTCGACCGTTCAATTTTAGATCCATTATTCGGTTCTCAAATTCAGTGTTGGACTAATTTCGGTAAATTTTGATATCGCTCGATACTTTTCGAAGGCCAAACAGCATCACGATCAAGCCCCTCGGCGAAAGCGGGTACATCGGAAGGTATGTTTACCCAAGATTGCTTGCGACTTGTAAAGATATGCGCTTGCGGAACGAGAGCACCAGTATCGGTAAAGGTGCCTGCACGAATCGCTATTACGGGTACTTGATGGTAGCAATATCGAACCCAGATGATGACACCACATGTCGCGCATGCATGCAATTCACACCCTGCGCCACTGCCGGTTGGCGCTAGACTCATTTTTGTCTCGCCAGTTAGGTCGACATCCTCCTCGCATACCACGGCGTGGATGACAAAAGCACTCCCCGTTGTTCGCTGACAATCTGTGCAGTGGCAAGCCTGCGTAAACAGCGGCTCATTCCGTATCTCGTAACGAACTTGCCCACATGAACATCGTCCAGTCAATTTCATTGAAGAGTCATTTACTTTGATAGATCAACTTTATATTCGCGCGATGCAAGGCTAGCGTCAATGTTACAGATCTGAATATCACATGCAGATTGCGCTCGCTTTATGTGATGAAAATTAGGTGATACCAACCTTATCCGACGTTAGTCTGAATAAATCATTTAGCTTAATTTTTTACGATTAGTCATTGATCTGCAGCATCTTCAGGAAATTGACGACTATAGATGGACGCTTTGATTGTGCTACCCAAGCGTAACGATTCAGTATATTTGCTACGTTCAATATGAGATTGCCGGGTTTGTTGTCAAATTTCGAACATTAATCTAATCCACATCGCGATTACCGCTAGAAAATTTATCGTAAATACCAATCCGCGAGCCCGGATATTGGGCGTAAGGATTTGTAAAGCGCTGTGGCATATTCGACCCGCGATAAACGTCCAGGCCAAAACGACCTGGATTCTCTCGACAGTGTCCTGAGTCAAGATCAGCAGCAGACAAACAACATGGAAAAAGACTGGCCATTCAAACTGATTCGAGAGGTTCGCACTTATTCTTGGCTCTATTTCAGCGAGGCACTCACGCAGAGTTTTTGAGACCCTAACATTCCAAACTGAAGGCGCTCGGGCAATCGTCAATAGCGCGTAGATGCCACCGGATAGCAGGACATGACAGAACATCGGAAGGACAAGTGACTGGAGGATCACGATTCATTAAATCCTGCTAAACGGGTTACTCGTAGTGTAATCGCGACGCAACCTAACGTGCGAGAATTAATTTGTGAATAGTGCTCGTTTTTCGATTAGCCCTTGCTTATTCGAGTTCTAATCATGACGAATATTGCTATACCAACCAAGGCAAGTTCGATTAAGAAAGTCCAATGCAGTATGAAATTCATTACCCACCAGTTAAAGATACTTGGCACATCGAAGAAATGTATATATTTCGAAGACGCCGGATATAACCACAAAATACCTCCAACTAGGGTGTCTAAGGCTAAATGAACATAGATCGCCACAAAGAATATATGAGCAAGATTAATTAAGGGTCTGAATAGTGTACAAAAAATCACGCTGAAGGCGGCGTGGATTGTCACCCAATAAATCGGTATGTGGGTCCAATACGAATGATGCGGATGCGCGCGATTATCG